>NZ_JAQIBL010000101.1 GCF_027859075.1 Oceanispirochaeta sp.
GATTTCCCTGTTATTGAGTATTCAAGTTCATTTGTGAGCCCTGCTATCTCATACACGGTTGTTCCCTTCACTACCTTCGTTCCGGTCGTGCCTCCGGGATTCCAGGACAAAAGAAGATGTGCGTAATCACTGTCATCCGGCTCACTCCAGCTGAGGCTGATTTTTTCGGCTCCAGCGCTTATCACAGTCAAAACAGTGTCTGATGGTGCGATTGTGTCTGATGGGTCTGGCGGTGTCGTTGGGTCTGTTGGAGTAGGGGGGTCTGAAAGGAGGTCATCATCATCTTTTGAATTAAGACTGCAGCCGAATAAAAGGAGAGTGAAAATTATTGATATGAGAACTGCTTTATTAAACACTGGTATACTCCTTTGCTCTATTTAAGAAAAGGATACTCCAGCAGCTGATATCACACATCACCCGAAAGTACTAGAAGGGGTTATTTAAAGTTCATTATTCCCCATTCTGACCGGTTTCTATGTGGTTTATGGCATTCATCAACTCTATTTTATTATTAATCCCCAGCTTGTTGTAAAAGTTAGTGATGTGGCTCTTCACGGTATTTTCGCTAATATCCAGTTCGCTTGAAATCTCTGCATAGGTCAAGCCGGTGATCAGCAGTTGAATCACCTCCACCTCCCGCCGGGTCAGTTTATAGAATATCTGGAGAGAGTTGATTGATTTGACCCTGTTCACCCTCATCAGATATCCCATGTTGTCATCAAAGGAGTCTTTTACCTGTTCCAGTACAACGTCATAGACGGTGGTCATGCTCCCTAGGCGGAAGGGAAACCGGAACCGGGCTATCTGGCGTCTGTCCTGCATGATGTCATCAACCAGAGAGTTTTCCTGGTGCTTATGACCGAACAAGTCGAGTAAGTGGGGCTCTTCGGATAGGACTTTATAGAAAAAGGCATCACCGGTCTTATTGAACCAGTTGATGCTTCCATCGGGATTAAACAGGACCACAATGTCATCAATGGAATTCAGGATTTCCATGGTCACCGTATAGGGTGATATTTCCAGCATCCTGTATTTCAGGATGACATAAAATAAGCCTGCGATCCATAAAAGTGTCAATGCTGGAGTTGGAGTCGGGACTTTTAAGAATCCCGCAATATAATCACCCAGAATGGTAATAAGAATGGTAAAAAGTCCAGAGCTAATGATAATCCGGACCTCCATTTTTACTCGATTCAATGTTGATTTCCGTGACCAGAGAATCAGCAGGACAACACTGATGATGTTGTATGAATTGGCCAGGATATGGAGGCCAACATACCAGAATCCCGCCGGGAATGAGGTATAAATACTATTATATACCCAATTCTGATAGATAAAGACGGCCGGTATGACCATGATTAATCCAAAAAATAGTCGCCTTTTTCTATTAGACTTGAATCTTTCTGTTAAAAAGATAAAAAAACGGAGTATAAAAATTTCATAAATCAAAGCTGCCGTGTATTCGAGTTTTATAAAAAAAGTATGATGCGACTGATTCTGAGTGTAGGACAAATAAAACGAGGTGAACGCCCACAGGGCAAAGCAGAAACAAAAATAAGCAAAATTACGATGAAGAGGAGAGGAAGGTTTTATTCTGAAAATAATGATGCCAAGAGTCAGATAAATAGTAAATGAAATGCAGGAAATGATAGAAAATATCAACATTTGCTCACACTCCAGGATAAATGATTTATTGATTATTTATACCATATTTGATCCTGGAATTCTAATCCTGAGGAAACAATTTCCGTCCTGTCCTACTTCAGGCTCAGAATATTTTGTTCATCTTTCTTCAACATGACTGGTTTTGTCCCAATTTTTATATTTAAAGAACCATCCGCTTTGAAGCTTATGCTCTCCTTGGATGGATCATAAATAATATGAACCAGTATCCCCTTATGTATCAGTGAGAAGGAGACCTTTCCCCAATCCTTCGGGAAATCAGGATTAAAGAACAAGCCATCGGCGGTGATCTCCATATCTGCAAACCCATAGAGCAATGCGATCCTTGCCCCTGCCATAGCTGCCAGATGAATCCCGTTATCTGTATTTCCTTCTCTGTTTTCCAGATCGAGGAACAGATTCTTTCTGAAATGATTTTCTGCTTCTTCCTGCCTGCCCGCTAGAGCCGCTGCAGCAGACTGGACTGCTGAGGTCAGGGAAGAATCTCCACTGGTGAGAGGGGCATAATAGTCGTAATTAGAGGCAAAGACCTTTTTGCTGAAATACTGCTTCTGGAGGAGGAGGCCCATGATAACATCAGGTTGTTTCATCACACGATGTCTGTAAATCTTGAGTGGATGATAGTGGAGGAGAAGAGGCCTGTTTTCCAGGGGTGTATTCTCCCAGTCCCAGAGACTTTTTTCCAGAAAAGAATCATCCTGCTTGTAGATATCTGAGTCCTCCATTTTGGGGAGATAAAATGCATGTGATATATCCTGCCAGGATTTAATTTCAGAGTTGTTCAGATCCAGCTGATCCATAAGGTTCTTTGTAAATTCTGGAAACTCATCCTGCAGCTCCAGGGCAATGGCATAGGCATAGCTTAAATGTTCCCTTGCCATAAGGTTTGTATAGAAGTTGTTGTTGACAAGAGCAGTATATTCATCTGGTCCTGTGACACAGTGAAGGCTGTATCCTTTTCCGGAGACTTCAACAGCATAGGCCGCCCAGAAACGGGCTGTCTCAAAGAGCATTTCTGCTCCGCCTTTCAGTAGAATGTCCCTTTCTCCACTGTTATCCAGAAAGCTTTTCATTCCCCAGATAATATCAGCATTAATATGAAACTGAGCTGTCCCTGCTGGAAAAAATGCGGAACATTCTTTTCCGTTAATTGTACGCCAGGGGTAGAGGGCTCCTGCTTCCGAAAGTTCTTCAGCTCTCTCCCGGGCTTCTTTCAGATGAGAGATCCGGTATTCAACAAGAGTCCTTGCTCTCCGGGGATCTATATTGTTGAGTGCTCCCTGTAAATAAACATCCGCATCCCAGAAATAATGGCCGTTATAACCTCCACTGCTCAAACCCTTGGCAGCTCCGCTTCTGGATGGATCTATTCCCGTAGACTGGAGGAGTCCATAGCTGTTAAAGCGAAGAGCTCTCGTATATTCCGGTTTTCCCTCTATTTTTATATCTGCTTTTTCCCAGAAATCCATCAGATAGTTTTCCTGGTCCGCGCAGATCTGATGCCAGCTTAGGTTCTTAGTATTTTCTGATACTTCACTAGCTTTGTCCGGAGGAAATCCTTCAGAGCCCCCGGTTTGAAACCGGGCAGTCAGCATTTTGGAGGCTTCTGAAGTTTCTTTAAGGTCAATGTCCTGAAAAAATGTCTCAAATTGATTTGATTCCACCCCTCCACGGGTGAATTCATCCAGTACCAGGGTACAGCGGTAACTCAGTGTGCTGAATTTACTTGTTTCCTCAATATGACATCCCCGAGGAGTGGGGATATGGTCACTTTTTTTGAACAGCTCATTCCCCAGAGATTCCATTTTACGGGGATCACTGCTTTCATCACTTTCCCGGCTGGGAGGGCCGATTCTCCTGGTAATTCGGTACTGCCCCTGGCCCTTTAAGGTTATTCTGCTGTAAAGGAGGTCTGCATGAACAAGGGAAGTGACCACTTCTTCCAGAACTTCCAGGGATGAACCATTGGAGCCTGATCCCAACCTCCTTGTACTGCGGATACCCCGGAGCATATCCAGTTCTACAGTTCCCTCCGACAAATCAAGTCTCCGGTATTCAGAGTCTATTTTTTGACTAATGTCCCAGTTCAGAACATCCACAAGAGGAATCATGACCTGCTGCAGAGCAGGGTAGCCATAGGCTTTCTCACCATAAGTAATGGGAGTTGTTTCATAAAAGCCATTAATGAATGTACCTGAAGTTTGAGAACTCCCGGGAGCATTGGCCTGAACTCCCAGAAATCCATTACCGGAAAAAAGAAGAGTCTTCAATTCCGGTTTCAACAGGGAATTCTTAAAACCCCTGTTTATTATCCAAAGAGAATTATCGTAATTCAAAAGATTCCTCCTAGAGAATCAGCCCTTCACCGAGCCAGCCATCAGGCCGCGCACAAAGAATCTCTGAAGACCGAAAAATACTGCCAGAGGAATAACCATACTCAAAAAAGCACCGGAAGTGAGGAGATGCCAATCCGCGCCTTTCTCTCCAATCATGGCTGCCAGAGCGCTTGTGACAACCCTGTTCTTATCCCCGAGGAATACCAGAGCCACAAGGTAGTCGTTCCAGACCCAGAGGAACTGGAATATTGCAAAACTGGCCAGGGCAGGGATGGATAGAGGCAGTACCAGACGGACAAAGGTCACGAAGGGTGTGGATCCATCCAGATAGGCCGACTCAAATATATCCCTGGGAAGTGTACTGATGTAGTTGTACAACAGGTAGATAGCCAGGGGGAGACCAAATCCCGTATGGGCCAGCCACATTCCTACAAATGTTCCATTAAGACCCCATCGGGTGTAGTCTCTTAATATGGGTATCAAGGCAATCTGAAGCGGGACAACCAGAAGAGCAACCACCATGATAAACAGAGGTTTCCGTCCTGGAAATTCCATCCAGGCAAAGGCATAAGCCGCAAAGGCAGCAATAAGAATCGGGATGATCGTCGCCGGAATAGCCACGGCAATAGAGTTCAGAACGGCGTCTGCAAAATTGTTACCCTGACGGGTAATTGTATTTCCCTCTCCATCAACAAAGTCGACAGTACCCCCGGAGAGTACATCTCTATAGTTCTGCAGGGTCAGGTTGGCCCCGAATCCTATCCATTTTTCCTCGTAGACTTCAATTTTTCGTGATCTTTTATTTCCATACCAGCGGAGAGTCCTTTTTTCGGATACCGCTATACCCTTACGCCATGCTTCAAAATCTGCTGTCACTCCTTCCATCTCGATGGGAGCATCGGGGTCAGTATCTTCAGGAAGTTCAAATTCACCGGACTTCACCAAATCTTTATGAGGGAGAACAGACCACCATCCTGAGCTGTAAATGTCTCTGGAATCTCTAAAGGATGTTACAAAAACACCTAAAGTCGGTACAGTCCAGGCGGTAACAATAACAATCAGTGTTATCAGTATCAGAATACGCCCTGTCAGGGATTTTCTTGTTTTGATTATGTGACTCATTTCAATACCTTCCTATCCATGAATTGTTTAAGGTTGTAGGGCAGAACAGGTATTATGAACACTAGAAGTACTATAGCGATGGCAGAAGCCTCACCAGAATTTCCATAGGTGAACTGTCTTAAGTAAAATTCATTGGCCATAACATTGGTTCCGTAGTTCCCTCCGGTCATAACCCGTACAATATCAAACAGTTTCAGGCTGAATATCAGAATGGTTGTGGTGACAGTAACAATGGTAGGCATGATATAGGGAATTGTTATACGGAAAAAAATTGTCACCGCATTGGCACCGTCTACCCTTGCCGCCTCATTGATCTCCGTAGGAATACCTTTTATCGCTGAAGAGAGGATTACCATGGCAAAACCTGTCTGCAGCCAGACCATAATGATGATCAGTAGGAAATTATTCCATATGGGGACAAGAAGCCAGGCTTGAGCTTCACCACCAAAGGCGGTAACAATGGCATTCAAGAGGCCGATTTCTGTTATATTGATTCCTTCCCCTTTATAAGCATACATGAATTTCCAAATAACCCCGGCACCAACAAAAGAGATGGCCATGGGCATAAAGATGAGGGATTTAAATATTTTTTCTGCCTTGCTCTTATCTGCCAGAACGGCAATGAGCAATCCGGTAATAATACAAAAAGATGTTCCGAATACCATCCATAACAGATTGTTTCTGTAACTCTCAATCATAATCGGGTCAGTAAAGGCGAATTTATAATTATCAAAAAAGACAAATCCATTACCATTCGCATCAGCAAAGCTGAGTCGCAGAGAACGAAGGGTCGGAATGACCAGCGCCCAGAAGAGCATCAGTACTGCGGGGCCTGCAAAAACTACTGCTACTGCAGTAGACCGGATTTTATGGGGCATTGATTCTGCTACTGCATTCAGCACAAAATAGAGGAGAGACACTGATGTCAATCCCCAGACAACCGCAAAGATTGTCATTAAAACTTTGTAATTCTGCATGCTCTGAAGGACTACAAAGCCCCCCCCCAGAACTCCTACTGTGAGTATTACTAGGGCTACTAAAACACCCTTATTCCATTTTGAATCGATTCTTTGGCTCATTCAGGCCTCCTTCTTATAAAGGAAAAGAGAGGATGGTGATCCATCCTCTCTTTCATTCACATCATTTTGGCCAAGAGGCGTCAATGGCTTTTACGGCTTCATCCAGAGTTATGGATCCGGAAACATAGTCAGTCATCTCTTTCCAGAAAGAACCGGCTCCTACTTGACCGGGCATCAGGTCCGATCCGTCAAAACGAACACTGGTAGCGTTCTGAATGACTTCTGCAACCTTTCTGTCGACTACATTGGTGTACCAGCTCAACTGAGAGTCTTTATGAGGAGATATAGCTCCTCCTGCTTTGACCCAACCTTCAACAGAGGCAGCTGTGGCAAAATACTGCATAACCATTCGAACTTCAGGCCTGTCGTTAAACATGGCATAGATATCACCTGCTACCAGCACGGGTTTTCCATACTGGGGATCTACGCTGGGTAGATAGAAAAAGTCGTAATCTTCTCCGGCTTTTAAGTTATCAGGGAAGAAAGAGGTAATAAAGTTACCCTGTTTATGCAGCCATGCTTTAGGAGGACTTTCAAACATAACCTTGGGAGCATCACCAAAACTGGTTGTGGCAATCCCTTTACGTCCACCGTAAACCATCCCGTCGGCAAACCAGATTGAGGCCATTGTTTCAATGGCTTTTCTAACTTCGGGACTGTCAAATTTCAGTTCACCCGCAACCCATTTGTCATAATTTTCAAGACTTGTGGTTCTGAGCATCATCTCTTCAACCCAGTCTGTTGCGGCCCAACCTGTTGCGGCACCGGATTCAATACCTATGGCCCAGGGAGAATCTCCATCAGAAATCATCATCTTCTGAAGTTCTTGTAATTCGGCCCATGTTGTTGGAACCTTATATCCTGCGGCATCAAAGGCCTTCTTGTTGTACCAGACCAGAGATTTACCGTTAACGCGTCCCCATATTCCTGCCATAATCGGTCCGTCTGGAGACTCCATGGTTCCCATATCAAGCCAGCTCTGAATGTAGTTGGATTTTACTTTAGCCATGTCCAGAGTCTTATTCAGGTCAATTACATAGCCTTTGGCTACAAAGTTTTTCAAGAGACCGGGCTGTGGAAAGTCTACCACATCCGGTGGGTTTCCGCCCTCAATTCTGATGCCGATGGAGGCTTCAAATTCTTTAGATCCTTCATACTGAATGTCAATTCCTGTCATTTCCTCAAATGATTTAATTGACTGTTCAAATTTGATGGCATCGTTATCAACGAAAGGACCGGCCATCGTCACGACTGTACCCCGAACCTCTGCATATTGATCAGCCACCGCTTTTTCTTCTGCAGGTGCTGCAGCTACTGCTTCTTCTTTTTTCTGGCACCCCATGAAAGACAATGAGGCAATCATCAAAAATGCAACTGCTCCAAAAACAAATTTTTTCATACTCTACTCCTTATCTATACAACCCGCGGGTTGTGGATTACATTTTAAGTCGTGGATCTTTCAACAAGCCCCACCTGAAGATTAACTTTTTGTATGACATTCCCATTGCTGGTGATCATTTCCAGAAGAAGTTGTGCGGCTATACGTCCTGAATCTCCAAGATGCTGAGAAATGGATGATAATCCCATCCAGTCCGCCGACTCTATGTCATCGAATCCCAATACAGCCATGTCCTCGGGTATACGAAGATTCTTTTCCCTGGCTGCTTTGATTATTCCAACAGCCTGCAGATCACACATGGCAAAAATGGCTCTTACCCTGTTTCCGGCATCCAGGAACTGTCTAAACACTCTCAATGAATCTTCCACAGTGGTATTTGATTCTAAAATGTTAGAATCCGGTAGATTATACCCCGCTTTTTTCAGTGTTTCTCTGTATCCTTTAAGCCGTAATTCTGAAGGATGGCAGCTGTATGTGATATTTTGATTTTCATCTCCCATAAAAGCACAGGGGAGGTAGTTTTTTTTAATAAAAAGTTCCGCGGCGATTTGTCCGCCTTTTTGATCATCAGCCAGAATCCGGCTGTAGTTTTCATCATCAGATTCAATCATAACTACATGAAGATCTGATGCCTGGAGAATCCGGTTCTGTTCCGGATTCAGATGAATGGACATGAGAATGAGTCCATCTAAACGCCTGGTAAAAGGAACAGAACTCAGATACTCAGCTAACTGTTCGGGACTCTCTATGGTGTAGATAATGACTTCAAAGTTTTTTTCTTTGAAACAGGGGATCATACCTCTCAACCTGTCTACAAAAGAAGGGGCAGGGAAGAAGGGGGTCAGTACTCCGACTCTACGGACAGACTGGCTTGCTTTTGTTCCCGCATTTCCCTGGGGAATATAATCCAGTCTTTCCATGCTGGCTGATATGCGGAGGCCTGTTTCATCCTTGACGCTCTCTGAATTGTTGAGATAACGGGATACAGTCGTAATGCTTACTTCTGAGTCCTTTGCTACATCGTATATGGTTGCTCTTTTACTCATCCTGTCCTGTGGTCTCTTTTACTATAGAAAGAACTTTTATGAAAGTACTTTCATTTATGTTTTCATATTAAACCCAATAAGAGATATCTGTCAAATTAATAATTAACTATCTTTTAGTAATTCTCATTTCTCTGGAACTGAATCTACCCATATGCAGATAAACGAGAATCAGTCCGTGGAGGGTCCTCCTTTTTCTTCTACTACTATTTGATATTTAGTTCTGAATCCTTCACTATTATTCATCGGCTTTGTATTATGGTTGTTCAAAAGGAGAGGAATCGGTGATTACTAAAGATCAAAAATCCAGTTATAACGGTTTTCTATGGCATGGCATATTCCTGGCCCTGACGGTGACTTTCACAGAAGTGAATTCAGTGCTGCCCGCTCTGGTTCTTCAGGTGGGCGGGTCAGAAATTCATATTGGTTTCATAACGGCCATCATGGTAGGATTCCCTCTGGTTTCTCAGCTGCTTTTTGCTCCCTTTATTCAATCCAGGAGAAAAAAGAAGCCCTATCTGCTGGCTGGTTTGTATGCCCGGATGCTGGCTCTTTTTGGCATAGGCCTGCTTCTCAACAATGCGGAGTTTTTTACAGCTGCGGCAGTGCTGACCCTGATTTACTGTGGGCTCACAGTCTTTACGCTCTCCGGTGCTTTTGCCGGAATCAGTTATGTCTCCCTGATCGGGACGACCATTCCCGGGGAACTGAGGCATCGCTTCTTTTTGAGAAAACAGGTTTTCTGGAGCCTGGGAGTGCTCATTTCCGGCATTTTGACCCGTTACGTTCTGGCAGGATTTGCCGGAACTCAGCGCTATACATTTCTCTTTGCCCTGGCCTCTCTGATGCTGGCTCTGGGGTCCATTGGTTTCTGGATGATCAGGGAACCGGAGGTCTCTCTTACTCTATCCGCACCGGCCTCTGCTCCAGGATTGAAAGGAATCCTCAGTTCCATGAAAGTGATCCTGAGAGAAGACAAAACATTTCGATCCTACTGTATTGCCATCAACATGCTGTCCCTTTCCATTGTGGTGATTCCCTTTTATCTGCCTTCTCTTATGAGGCATTTTTCTCTTACTTCAGAAATCATCGGCACAATTGTTCTGCTCCAGATGGGGGGGATGGTTTTGTCTAATCTGATATGGCCCCGGATTATCAAGCCTCTTGGATTCAAGGGTCTTCTGAAAATCCAGGCTCTTGTCAGCCTGCTTATCCCCCTTCTGATGTCAATTCTGTTGTTCAGCGGGTTGGGGTCCTGGGTTATATTTCTGATCTTCCCCTTGTTGGGTGCTCTGGCGGGGGCTCATAAGATGTGCGGAGAAGCCGTGCTTGTACAGATCAGTAAGGAGGATCAACGAGCCCTGTACTCAGGGATTTTTGGGGCCTTGAATCTAAGCAGCGCTCTGGCTCCTCTCCTTGTAGGTTTTCTCCTGGGACATGTTTCATTTCTTCTGCTTTTCCCGATTATGGGGCTTATATCACTCGGCGCTGTCCCTGTTATCAATACAATGGTCTGTCCTGTAGATGTCAGAAAGGCAAAAGATGATATGATTTCATCCCGTTAGAGGTATCATTTCTTCACTGTATGTAAATTCCCCGGTATATAAAGGTTCTTACCAAATCTGATTCCCGGAATTTAAATTTCTTTAGTCAGTTCAGAAATCATGGTATTGTGAAATCTTGTCGCAGGATAAATCTATGGATTGGAGTTAACTATGGCATTTAAGAATCGTTCCGACGGGACATTGATCACAGATTTGCCCTCATTTCGTGGAATGCTTCCTTTTCTGATGAAAACCAAGACAGAGTCAATCATCTACTTTGAACAGGAAATAGATGTGACCGAGACCCTTTCCTATATAAGACAGTTCAATGAATCCATGACTGAAAAAAGTAAAAAAATTACCATATTTCATGTCTTTCTCTGTGCCTTTGTTCGGACCATAGCCCTCAGGCCTCAGTTGAACCGCTTTATATCGGGATACAAGTACTATCAGAGGAATGAGATTTCCATCAATTTTGTAGCGAAAAAAGTACTCTCCGATGAAGCGGAGGAGATCAATGTAAAAATAGCCTTTAACCCCGGGGAAACTCTCAGGAGTCTGCCAGCCCGAGTTCATCGCTACCTTAATAAAGCCAGAAGTCTGGATGGAAATATCAATTCCTCAGAGACTGACTTTCTCATGAAATTTCCCGGTCCTGTTCTGCGGTTGATCATGAAAACATTCCGCCTCCTGGATTACTGGAATCTGGCTCCTGCCGGCATGATCCGTGTTGATCCCATGTACAGCAGCCTGTTTCTGACCAATCTGGGTAGTGTCGGGGTGGATGCACCTTTCCACCACCTTTTTGAGTGGGGTAATAACGGACTCTTTGCCGCCATTGGAAAGATCAAAAGGGTCTATTCCATGAACAAGGAAGGTCAAATCATCAG
>NZ_JAQIBL010000102.1 GCF_027859075.1 Oceanispirochaeta sp.
CTCTGCGTGAGCGGTTTGATCGGCTCAGTGCATTCCCTCCAGTGGAATGTCCTCCAGTTTATGGGAGTGGATAATAAATTCAATCAGACCCTCTGGCGGAACCAAAATGAGTACCCCGGCGGGTATGTGATGGATGGAGGGGTACATTTTGTGCATGGCCTGCAGATGATTGCCGGGCCGGTCACATCGCTTGTGGCCAAGACAAAGAGTGTTAACCCCCTTCTGGGAACAATGGATATGGGTTTTGCACTGCTGACCCATGCCTCCGGTGTCATCAGTTCTCTCAATATGGGCTGGCAGCACGGCGATGAAGAGGAGCATCTCAAGGTTTTCGGAACCGAAGGGACCCTGATCATCAAAGAGAAGGAGATCCTCCACCTCAGGACAGATGGAACTCAGAATACCTATGCCCTGGTTGAGACTGATACGTTCCTGGAAGAGTGGAAGGACTTTTATTCCGCCATACAGGGAATTTCCTCCCTTGATCTGGTCCAGAGGGATGTTGTAAGAGATGTTCAAATCATCGAAGGGATCATCCGGTCTGCGGATGAAGGAAAAGAAATCTTCATCGATTAGAAGGATTCATCAGGGCAGAAATTGATGTCCTTTGCTTTTTCCATTTTGAAAATTGATTATAGAAACAGCTTTTCTATTGAACCGGTTTGTTCGTATTACTTTGATATTTCAGAATTCTGTTTTGACTCTCATTGAGAGTCAGAACAGCTGTTTTATCTTGATGTATGGCTAAAAGTATGGTATTTTGTATGTATGACCTTTGAGTGGGATGATCGTAAGAATCTCGAGAATCACTTAAAACATAACATCACATTTGAAGAAGCCCAATATGCTTTCTTTGATAGGAATCGAATCATTCTTAAAGATGAAAAGCATAGTATTGATGAAGACAGGTTTTTCTGTATAGGCCAGATTGATAAGGGAATTGTTACAGTCAGGTTTACAATGAGAAGAAATAATATTCGGATCATAGGTGCCGGATATTGGAGAGAGGGGAGGAAACTCTATGAAAAGTAAAGTTAGTTACAGTGATGCTCCTGATGATATACAAGATGCACTTCTCAATGCCAAAGAAGTTGTAGATTTTTTACCACCACCGGAGTTATTGTTTGTTAAGGAAGAAACAAAAAAAATAACCATATCTCTTTCTAAAAAAAGTATTGATTTTTTTAAAAATGCTTCCCAAAAAAACCATATTCCCTATCAGCAGATGATACGAAAGGTTCTAGATAATTATACTGAGCATTATGTAAAATAGAATTGATGCCCTTATTCATTCAACACCATCAGGTCATTGCTAAAGTGAAAGTCCGGCTGCAATAGGTTGGGGCGGATGCTTTGGGAGAGACCAACCGCCTAAAGGGGCTTCCTTTAGGCTCATATTCCTTCTATGTAATCGATGCCAGGTAGATTTTTTGTATTGATTCATCAAGAATTTTATTAAAATCCTCCTGGCTCAATCCCTGCGTTATCCGCTTCTTTAATAACCGAAGGCATCTTGGTTCCAGTAGAATGTCGTAAGAGATGTTCAAATCATTGAAGGGGTCATCCGCTCTGCCGATGAAGGAAAGTAAATCTTCATCGCCTAGAGCTGTTCTTTCATCAGGGCAGTAATTTCTGGTCTTTGCTTTTCTCCAGTTTGAAAAACCGGATTGTTTCCAGCAATGATGAGGCCTGGGAGGACAATTCCTCAGAGGTGGAGGCAAGCTCTTCCGCAGAGGATGCATTTTGTTGAATGACCCGGTCCAGCTGACCGATTGTTATGTTTATCTGTTCGATTCCCGTTCTTTGTTCACTGCTGGAACTGCTTATTTCCTGAACAAGACCCGCCGTTTTCTGAATATCAATGACAAGCTTGCTGAGTTTATCCCCTGCATTTTCAGCAATTTGAACAGAGCTGGATGATAATTTACTGATTTCACCGGCCGCTTCACCGCTGCGTTCAGCCAGTTTTCGTACTTCCGAGGCGACAACGGCAAATCCCTTACCATGTTCCCCCGCTCTGGCGGCTTCGATGGCCGCATTCAGGGCCAATAGATTGGTCTGGCGTGCAATTTCCTCAATGATGGATATCTTCTGGGCAATCATTTTCATGGCATCCACGGTCTGCGCCACTGATTCACCACTGCTGTTGGCATCTTTGACTACCTGAGAAGCTATTTTCTCTGTCAGAAGCGCATTTTCACTGCTTTGCTCAATGTTGGCATTCATCTGTTCTACCGAAGCCGAGAATTCTTCCGCACTGGCGGCCTGTTCAGAAACCCCCTGGGAAAGGGTTTGAGCGCTTGAACTGATCTGATCGCTTCCCAGAGACACATTCTCTGCAGATTCACTGATATCGGATACGATGTTCTTCAGTTTTTCTGTCATATTGCTCATGGAGGCAGAGAGTTCCCCAATTTCATCTTTCCTTTTCAGAGACTGGGTCTGTACAGACAGTTCTCCTGTGGCCATCAAGGCGGCCATTTCTGATATTTTCACTATGGGATTGGAAATAGACTTACTGAAAAGGAATATGACCGCGCTGATAAAGGTCAGAATCAAGGCGGCCATGGCTATGGCGATCCATACCATCCTGTAGAAGGGAGCCATTATGACATTTTCCGGTACTGCCAGTGTGAGTATCCAGGGATTCTCCAGATAGTTGAGTTCCATCGGTACGGATATATGCAGATAACCATTGTTCTTGATAATGCTGTCCAGGCTCTGCATCTTATCTTTGTAAAAGGGAAAAGCCTCAGCCAGGGATTTTCCCAGAAACTCAGCTTTGTAGCCTACAATGGTTCCCTTTGCTGTCGTCAGGTATCCATAGCTGCCTTCAAAGGGTTTTATTATTTCAATTTCACTCTGGAAATAAGAGAGTTCTATGTCATAACCGGCAATACCGACAGGTTCGTCCTGGTAATAAAAGGGCATGCACATGCTGGTCACGAAGAGCTCTCCGATGTTCCCGCCATAATCCCAGGTGTAGGGTTCGGTAATGATGAATTTTTTTGTGGACAGGGGATCATTCCACCAGCTGTCATACTCATCTGGATTGTAGGTTAATGAAAGTTTAAAGGATTCTTTTCCTTTGTAATTCTGGTATCCGGAGTTAATCCATTTGGAGTAGTCATCTGTTTTAGTACCCCTGTATTCATATTCGTCAATAAATCCGGGATAAGCAATGACCCATTGATTGAAGGCAAAAAGATCCTCGCTGTCCGAGAAGAACTGTCTGTGAAAATTAAACATGACCTGTCTGTTGTTGTCTGCAGGGTATTCAATGAGGGACAGGGTCATATTGGCCAGGCTCAGCGCTTTTTGTGAAATAGGATTCAGTTTGTCCTGAAACTGGTAAGCTGTTGCCAATGCCCTGTTTCTGACACTCTCTATGGTGGATTCTTTATAAATGGTAGCGGACTGAGTCAGGATGAAGAACGCTATGAGAATCATTCCAATCCCGGCCAGGGCAGAGTTTACCATTATCATTTTAGTTCTAATTTTTGTTTTTAGATGAGCCATTTTTTTTACCTTCCTTATCAAGAGATAGGTCTATGAATTATAATTATAGATGATTATTGCGCAGGAATATTATAATAATTGATGTTACGGTTACATTTTGAATGGAAAACTTACAACTTTAGCTCTTCTAATGCCCTACGATACAGCAGTAATGTACGACATAAGGACATTGCTCAGGTTCGAATCCTTATGGCCTGCAAAACCTTTGGGCGGCAGACTTGGTGGAAACCGCCTAAAGGGGCTTCCTTTAGGCTAAAGTATCCTTTAAGTAATCGATGCCAGGTAGATGTTTTGTATTGATTCATCGAGGATTTTATTAAAGTCCTCCTGGCTTTGATTCACATTTAACCCTTCAGATAAAGCCCTGGAAAAACTGGCAATCAATTGATGGTTTCGGGCTAGTTTTTCGTTTGCTTCTTCCCGTGAATAGCCACCTGATAGAGCCACCACCCTTAGAACATTAGGGAATGCGGACAAATCTTCATAAAAGTTATCTTCATCAGGAATCGTTAACTTCAGCATAACCAGAGAATCAGAATCCAGGGTTTTTAAGTGTTTTACCAGCTCCTCTTTGAGGATCTTTTCTGCCTCCTGCTTATCGGGAGCATTTATATCAACTTCTGGTTCAATGATGGGAACCAGGCCTGCTGTCGAAATGATTTTCCCAAGTGCAAACTGCTGGGCTACTATGGCCTTAATCCCTGTTTTATTCGCTTCTTTAATAACCGAGCGCATCTTGGTTCCAAATGCATGCCGGTCATTGGCCCGCTTAAGAAGATCTTCCAGATCGGGAATGGGCTTCATCAGTTGAACCCCGTTTTCTTGATCTGCCAGACCTTTATCAACCTTCAAAAAGGTGACTATACCTTTCTTATCCCAAAGATAATCTGCACTGTAGAGTCCTTCCACCTTTGAATCCATAGTCTTTTCAAAAAGAATGGCCGCCAAGATCCGCTCTTTGGTAAACCCGGGGCTTTCCATAATACGCGACCGCATCTTATGCACCAATTGAAACATCTCTTCATCATTCGAATAGGCATCTTTTTTAATGCCATATATTTTCAGGGCCTTCGGTGTACTGCCTCCGCTTTGATCCAGGGCTGCGATAAATCCTTTTCCCTTTTTCATTCGTTCTTTCTGTGTCATATTCATAAAAGCACCTCCATAACGTTTGGTCATGCTTATATGATAATCAATTCTTGAAGGGATATGATTCATTTCTCAAGAAATAAATGCCCGATAGCTGACGAAAATAAAGCGGGAATCAACAAAGGGTTATATCGAGGGTCAAAAGGAAGTCTCCTGGGGGCAAAACACTATGGATTCTCCTCTTTGCCGTTGATTGACAAGGATCTGTAGTCTCTATTTGAAGGTCTTTTCACCTTGTTCTTCCCCTCTGATTTGTTCCAGGGCTTCTTCAACGGTTCTGACGGGCAGTCAGCAGCTCTTGTCCCGGCAGATATAGATCAGGGTTTCATCCGGTTTATACCGGCCTGCGAAGAGGGGCCTGGATTCGTCGGGAACCTTGGAAAAGGCAAAAACGGCCTGGGGCAGGTATTCCCGTCGGAGTTCCCCGATCAGGGCTTCCGCTTTTTCACCGACTACCACCACCTCATAATAGGATCCCTTCTGATAGAGCATCAGCTCGGCCCAATGGGAGATATAGAGGGTGTTCTCCAGAACCCGCCTTGCCATCCAGCGGGTCATTTGATCTGCCTTATTCTGAAACGAAAAGGTTCCAGTCAATTTGGCCAGGCGGAACATATTAAGAGCCATCACGGCATTGGAAGAGGGGAGGGTCACATCGCTCACTTCCATATCCTTCTGGATGATCCTGTCCTGAACAGCGGTGGAGTAAAATATATTTTCATCTTCATTGTAGAAATATTTCAATGTCCATGCTGTCAATTCCTCGGCCTTTGAAAGGTATTGAACCTTCCCTCCGGCTTCAAACAATGAAATCAAGGCGGTGATTAAATGGGCATAATCTTCCAGAAATCAGTCAATATAGCTCCGGTTATCCTTAAAGGCATGATATAGCGATCCATCAGGCTGGAGCTGGTTTTCCAGTATGAAGTCGGTCGCCTGTTCTGCATTATGCAGGAAACGGGGGGCTCCAAAAGCATTGAACGCATCAATATAGGCGATGATCATCAAGGCATTCCTGGATGTGAGCGACTTGTCATCCTGTCTGGGCGGGACTCTCTTGTCCCGTGCTTCTTTCAGAATACTGCGGATTCGTTCCAGATCTTTCCCAGCTGGATTCTGGCTGTCCTGCAGATCCGGACGGAGGAGGATGTTTTTTCCACCTTCCCAGGCTCCTGCGACTCCAATGCCGTAATACTCTTTTGCCAGTGGATAATCTTCTGCCAGAAGTTCCAGAAGCTCTCTCTTTTCCCAGGTATAGAATAGACCCTCTTCTCCTTCGCTGTCTGCGTCCAGGGCTGAGTAGAAAATCCCCCGGGGGGAGGTCATGGATTCTTCAATGTAATCCATAGTCTGGTAAACCACGTTCTTATACTGCTCTTTTTTCGTGAGACTGTAGGCCTTGGCATAGAGGGACAGGAGTTGGGCGTTGTCGTAGAGCATCTTTTCAAAGTGGGGCACCTTCCACTTTACATCTGTGGAGTAACGGGAAAATCCTCCTCCAATCTGGTCATAGATCCCTCCCGCAGCCATCTTGTCCAGTGTGAGAAGGACAAAGTCTCTTGTCTCGGGATCATTCTGAAGGACAGACCAGGAGAGCAGAAAACGGGTGAACACGGGCATGGGGAATTTAGGGGCCCCTGAGATTCCTCCATTGATCAGATCAAATTGAGGACTTGTCTGTGCGACAGAGCTGCCTAGTTGATCGATTGAGTAGGGAGACTCTTCCGTCTCCAGGAGCTTTATTTTAAAATTTGAGATTCCCTGTTCGATGGATTCGGCGGCTCTCACCATTTCTTCAGTGTTTGACTTATACTGCCCGGCTACCAGGGTCAAAAGGTTCATCCACTGGTCCCTTGGAAAGTATGTACCGCCGTAAAAAGGACTTCCATCGGGGAGGGCGAACATATTCATAGGCCAGCCGCCCCGGCCTGTAATCATCTGCAGGGCATTCATATAGTGGGCATCAATATCAGGACGTTCCTCTCTATCAACCTTGATGCTGATAAAATGCTCATTCATCAGACGGGCGACCTCCTCGTTTTCGAAGGACTCCTCTTCCATCACATGACACCAGTGGCAGGAGGAATAGCCGATGCTGATGATGATGGGCTTATTCTCTTCTGCTGCCTTGTTGAAGGCTTCGTCTCCCCAGGGATACCAGTGGACCGGGTTATGGGCATGCTGCTGGAGGTAGGGGCTTGGTTCATTGATTAATCTGTTGGTATTTGCCATTTCTTCTCCTTGAATATCGAGTAGGAATCCCAGAAGAAATCCGAGGATTATGGATTTTGATATATTACTCATTTACTAAAGTATAGTTTGTACTTTCACTTGGTGGGTAGAAAAGAAGTAAAATCAGTCTAAAATCAGAATTTCTACGCGGCGGTTTTCCTGATCCGAGCCGAGAGGTTCTGTGTTCCCCGCTCCTCTGAGAAAAAGACGCCCCTGACCGGTACGGCCCCCGGGAAAAAGGATGTCCGCCACAGCCGCCGCCCTGTTTCTGGAAAGATTCTTTCGCCCCTCGAAGCTTCCGTAATCGGCAGTGTGCCCTGTGATGAGTATATCCCTCTCCGGATAAGCTGCCAGGCTGTGGGCCAGCTCTTCCAGCCTGTACCGTTGGTCCATCGTCACTTCTGAAGAGTCTGGCTGGAAGAGAATCCTGTCTGTTTCAATGATCGATAACAGGATGCCCTCTGTTGTGGGTTCTATGGTCACACCAGGTACCGACTCAAGTTCTGTCTGGAGGGATTGTACCGCCCGGGGGCGATCAATACTGTCATTGATCCGGTATGAGGTTTCTCCTCTGCCCCGAAACTCCTGTGTCCGTCCGTCAGCCATGAGCATAAGGAATTCGAAGTCTTCCTGTTTTTTCCCGGGCCGCCCCTTCTCAATATCCCAGAGGAGTCTCTGACTGGACTGGCCGGTAATCAGACGGATCGGTTCAGCACTGCTCCTGACGGGCATATAGATGCTGTATTCGACAGATATTTCAGCAAATCTGCGGCCGTCGATGATTTTATTCTGCAGATACCTGTAAAGAACCTGAACAGGACCGCGGTAGGGCCCGTAAATGACATTGCTAATCCTGAATACATGGACTTCTTCTGCCGGCAGGCTCCAGGTATCACCGGGTTTTACAGGAGTGACGGGGAATCGGGGGACATTTCTGAGTACCGGACGTGAGGCCTCCGGGGGAACTGTCATCTTTCCCTGTGCATCCCTTTCCAGCCGTACTGTTTCCGCACTGATCCATTCCAGAATACCCGGCATTCCTCTCACTCGTTCGACCGTTCTAAAACTGGAATCAAGGGTCGCTTTGCCCTCAGGAGACACCTGTCTGATGGTGGATACTGAAAACTCATCAACCTCGGCCTGATGACTGAATCTTCCATCAATATATACGGTTTCGTCCACCAGGGAATCTGCATGGAGAACCTGTCCTTCAACATGCAGGAATTGAAGATTTACTTCTTCTGCCCCCATCAGGGCAGGGGTGAATATTATAACAGAACAAAGAGCCGTCAACAGGGTTATTTTCCGGTCGTACATAGTTATAACATCGGATTAATGACTCATCTGCAGCAGGAAGAAAAAAAACAAAATAATTTCTTTCCCATATTCCCTCCACTTCATGTATAGTGTTTTAAGGGGAAATCCATGGAGAAATTGAACATTTTTGATTTTCAGATCAATCAGGTAGGTTACATCACCGAGTGTGTGGAACCCATCAGTGGTCATCTTACCCTGAAGGACACAATCCAGTACTTTGAATCAAACCCTGACATCGGGGCCATTCCCGTAGAACTGGGGCAGGGTTATGGCGTCATCAGTCGCAGTGATGTTCTGCAGAAACGGGGTCCTTTGTCAAATACCGGGAAGCCTCTTTCATCCCTGGACAGCATGAATCAGCAGTTTTCTTCCTTTAACAGCCATGAAAATATAAAGAAGGTTTTGAGAGACAGCTCTGAGTATAAGGGCCAGCAATTTTTCATCATCTATAAAGAAAGCAGCCTTTTTGGTGTGGTGAGCCTTAATAATATCATCCGTCATATTTCGGACATCCAGGATGAAGAAATTCGTAAGGGAAGGGAGTTTCAGCAATTTCTGCTCGATCGGAATCTCATTAAAGATTCAGACTTTGAATTGATCTCCCATCTCCAACGATCCCATGATCTGGGAAAGGACTATTACTACTGTTCCAGCATCAGTAATGATATCTCCATGATTTCATGTTTTGATGTACAGGGAGGCAATCAGACCGCATCCCTGGTTTCGGTAATGATTGATGCTTTTTTTAAGACCAGGAAGGAATTAACCAGCCTGGATCTGGGAGATGTGGAGAAGTTGATGCTCTCCCTTAACTCCTTTCTTTTTCATCATACCCCGGAAGATTTTCAGGTTCGGTCACTCTTTGTTTTTATACATAAAATTGAAAAGAAGGTAAAAATCTATAATTTTGGATACACCACACCCTTCTTAATTCTCCTGGAGGAAGGGAAGATAAAGGCCAAAATGCCGGCCCCTCCTTTTGAGGCAATGGGCATGAAAGACCTTGTCATTTTCCGGGAGACCCCTCAGGTTTTTGAAATGAAGAATCTGCGGCATATCTTTCTGTATTCTGAAGGATTAGCAAGTTGTGTCAATTCCTTTGGAGAGTCCTTCGGCATGGACAGAATTAAAGAGGCTCTTGTCAATAATTACAAATCATTGGGCAGCGATTTTTCTTCAATATTGGAAGAGAAGGTGAACCATTTCAGGAAAGATACCCCTTTATTGGATGATATCACGACATTAATTGTCAATTTTTAGTGTTCTTGTATTTGACAATGACGGCGGCCCCTTCTGAGTAGTCCTTGAATATCCCGGCTCCCTTACCGGCATTGATAACGGCACCCAGGCAGCTTTCTTCGCTTAAATCCAGAAGGTACAGGGGTTTTTGATAGGTCCATTCTGCGGCTTTGATGAGATGATTGTTTTTGCGTATCCCATTTCCAGCCCCCACGAGGATTCCGATGCGGGATTTCACTTCCTCTGTGAGGCCCTTATAGAAGCGGTAAAGTTCATTGATCATTCCCTGAACCAGGGCTTTTATCATATTTTCGGGTGTGAAATTCATATCCGTTATATTTCTGAAAAATGCCAGCTCTTTTCCGTCTCCCCGCTCTCCCAGAAAAAGGGGTAGGCAGTCAATGTCTTCTGTTGTGAAATCCAGGTCTAATCCATCCATGACCTTCATGGCACCAACAGCGTCTTTCGGAGAAAATAGTTTCACCGCAGACTCAAAAAAATCGGCCAGGATCTTATAGGAATGACCCCCGCAGAGAGAAAAGGCCACATGAATAAATCCTTCATTTCCCAGGGCCCTGGTTTCAAAATGGGGATATTGGACAAAAGTTTTTCCATAAAAAGAGATCTGGCCGGAGGTTCCATAATTGAGTAGAAGGCTAACCTCTTTGTTCAGGACAGAACCAAGAAAACTGGCCTGATTATCCCCCAGGGCCTGGATCACTGGTATCCCACGGTATTCACCCAGAACTTCCGTGGAGGAAACCAGTGTCGGGATGATATCCTCATTTTCCAGGTTCAGGTTTTTGAGGCTCTCAGAAATCATGCCCGTCCTGATATCGACAATACCCATGCTGGCTCCCAGGGTTATATCGCTGACAGGTGTCTGTGCCCCAGCCAGGCGCATGCAGACAAAATCACCGATATTGCAGAATTTACTGGCATATTCGGGTATCTGATGATCCAGCATCAGAGACATATGGGTCACAATTCCATAGCCCGAATGGACCTTGTAACCAAGTTTTTCCGAGACAAGGGAATCCAGGGATTTCCCCTTCATCACTCTGGTTCCCCTCTGGTTCTGCCAGGTATAGAAGGGCGATACAGAGAGGCCCCCCGCATCGACATACAAAATGCCGTGCATCTGTGCAGAGAGAGACAGTCCTTCGATTTTTTCATCCGAATAATCCATCAACTCATCGATAATGGTTTTAATATCTTTTAAAATCCGATCAGGATCCTGCAGGTATTCCCCGGGGGTCTCCTTTTCAATGAATTTGTTATCTTTAACTACAGTTTTCACTGTTTTTTGCTCTTTAAGAGAATAAAGAACGCCGCCGATGGTGGTTGTTCCGATGTCCAGTCCAATTAAATTCATCGTTTTATAATCCTTCCTTTAATGTAATATTTTCTAGAATGCCAGTCTTCCTTTGTATGACGATCATGGAGAAGATTGAAGGTCTTTTCTCCCATCACATCGAAGGACTGTTCATAGCTTGTTATGTTTAAGGTTTCTGAGCCCTCAAAGTTATCCATGGAATATAGGGGAATCCCGGGAAAGCCCTTATTGTTCAGAAAACGCCTCAGAGCAATGCCGATATGACCGTTTCCGCAGAGTATCCCCCCCAGTTTCTGTTTCTCTATCAGCTTATGAACATTGAAGTGCTCCTCCAGCAGAGAGTCTGTCAGATTTTCCTGATTCCAGGGGAGTTTTATGATGACATCATCCTCTGTTTTGACCCTGGAGAAGGCTTTTTCCCTTTCCACGTTGCTGGTCAGCACCTGGCTGTCCCATCCGATGTAGGCAATAGTCCGGATTCCCTTCTTATTCATAAGCTTATACAGGCTGGTAATGGCATGGTCGTTATCGACGCTTATATAATCGCAGAAATCCAGATCATGGACCTTATCAAAAAAGACAACATGCATGCCTAAACCGCTCAGGCGCTGGAAGGAAGCATATTCCAGAACCGTGTCATAGGGCCAGAAAACAATGTCCTTGATTCCCTTCAAAAAGAGGGAGAACAGTACTTTTTCCAGCTGCAGGACATTTCTGTTCTCCAATTGTTTGATCATCACAAGGACACCCTTTTCTTCCGCTGCTTTTTCAAAGGCCCGGTAGTAGGCCATAAAAAAAGGGTTATGGATGGCCGCAACAACGGCAATGATTTCAAGTTTGTCCTTCTTCCTTTTCTTCAGGGGGGTATACACTGCGGCACTGCCCTGTGTGCTGGAAATAAATCCCTCGTCCATCAGCATTTTTCTGGCTTTTCTGACGGTTCCCCGGCTGATGGATAACTCCTCTGCCTGTTTCCTCTCGGGGGGCAGGGATTGATGGGGAGCTATCTCACCGGAATAGACCTTCTGGAAAAAATCGAGTTGGATTTTTTGATAAAGAGTCTCCTCATCCTTGTTCTTATCGGGGGGCATTTTTATCCTTTCCTAAGTTTCGAGCCTCAGGATGATGTCTTCCTGGATGGCCGGAGAGAGGTCGAGAAAGTTTACAAAGGTTCCATGAATCCTCATGATATACACTCCCGAAGGGGCGTATTTTTCGGGTTGTTTCAAGAGCTTCCGCAGTGTGTCCGCAGTGGTTACATTCACATAGAGATAGAAGGGTTCAATCGTGGAAGAATCCGACTGTAGATTGAACAGTGGTTCTACAACCTTTCTGGAAAAGGCAAAGCCCTTGTCCTCCAGAGACTCTTCGGGGAAATGGGCCGGATTGATGCCCAGATGGCAGGCACATCCCCCGTTCATCTTTTCATAGGGCAGTTTTCTCAATGATAAAATCCTCGAGTTCAACCCCGAGGAGGCTTCGCCGAAGAGGGGATCTATCCCGTATCCCAGCATGGTTCGTGCTTTCCGGCCATCCGGGGTCGCTCCTGTCCAGTAACCATAGAGAAGATGGGTCGAGGGAGAGCTCCAGTCCGGCCTGAATGGATTTCCAAGATAGTTCTTCCTGGCCCTGATTCTGTCAGATACCCTGGCGATAATCTCTATGGCTTCTTCGTCTACGGATGGGATGTTATTGCCGAATTTGGGGCTGGTCAATAGATACTGCCTGAGAGGCTCTTCCTCTTTGAAATCATTTTTGAGGGCTTTCAGCAGGCGGCCGCATTCCTCATTGTTTTTGCTGTCGGCAAAGTCGGAAAGAGACTGGAAGGAATCTGCCAGAATAGAGAGACCATGGATGAGGCAGCCGCTGCCGTTGTAGAGGGTTCCCTGTCTGGTATCATCCCGGAGATCGATCCCGGATTCCAGACCGCCCATAGAAATGGACAGAAAAGGAACCCTCAGATGAGAGAGTGCATGGGAACAGTTGTCCGCCGCCTCCGTCATGGTCGATATGATGGACTCCAGCTGGAGGTAATAAAGTTCATGAATCCGGGTGAGGAGTTCCTTGTCACTCAAAACCTCCCCGCTCAGTTCTTCTCCAGTCTTTGCAATCTTCCGGCCTGTAATGGTGGAGCATCCCCTGTTGAGGGTTACTTCCAGCACCTTGGCCAGATTTAACCAGCTGTTTGTGGTATTTCCGTTATCCTTGCCTGTTATCAGGGGTTCCTGGCAACCGGCAATGGCATAATTTTCAACATCTTCTTCCCGGAATCCCTGGTTGAGGAGAATTGGAAGCATTGAATCATCGTTAAACAGGGAGGGAGTCAGCTGTCCGGGAGTAAAGAAGAACCGGCCTGTAGACCTATACAGCTCTTCCGGAGTTTCTTTGTGCAGCCTCATCGACAGGATGGGCTGGGGATAGCGTCCCTTATAAAAGGCATCCAGGATGGCATAGCTGCTTTCATTTGTCAGATCTTCACCCTGGAGGTTCCGGCCGCTCAATAAGAGGTTCTGAGAAATGGCCCAGCTTCTGTCACCCACATTGTAAAATGCCAGGAGGGCTTGAAACAGACCGGCCGCCGACTCTCTGTCGGCATTGTCCCTGTGCCGATAGGGTTCGAATAGGCGGTCAATGTTCCCGGCAGAGAAGGCATAAGGATTGGGGCACTGCTCCAGACACATCGTCTCCCAGCAGAGTATATAAACCTGAATGGCCTCATAGAGAGTTTTGGCTCCCTCTTCAGGGACACTGACCAGAGTGTGAGCCATCAGTTCCCATTCTTTACGCCGGAGGGGATTTTTTTCTTCTTCCAGCCGGGTTAAGGCAATGTCCCGGTACCGTCTGGACAGGATTTCCATAGCCTCCAGGGAGATCAGCATGGCCTTCAGGTTTTCCTGTTTATCCTGATATTCAGGAAGGAGCAGTTTCTCCTGGAGTATCCTTTTCATACCCTCTGTCCCCAGTCTGATTATCCTGGAAAAATCGGGGATCAGATGCCCGGTCACCTGCTCCACAAAGAAGAGGGCCTCCTCTGTTTGTTCACTGCAGTCCAGATAGGCATTTTTGAGATCTTTCACGTAGTCTGTCCGGGCATAATACTGCTTGACCGATTCTATTCTTTCTTCTGTCATCCCTTCTTCAGGGCTAAGGTCCTGAAAGACTCCTAAAGGATCACAGTATCCCTTAAACTCCTCCACCTTAAAGGAGGGGTGAATCAGAGCATAACTGCTTGAAAAGGCATCATTCTGTGATCCTGCGAATACGGCATGATCGCTGATGGTCAGAGGAAGCTTTGCGGCCACTGCCTTGAGCAGGAGGGCCGCCCGGGTTTCGAGGGAACAGGAGTCTGGTAGAGCGGGGCTGGCTTCCATCTGAATCTCCAGGACTCGGAACCAGCCGCCCAGGCAGTGATTGTTTTTTTGTTCCTGAAATAGGGCATCTGCCAGTTCGGATGTCCGGTGATTCCCGTTGTAAATTGTTTTCCATTCCATTTTCAGCTCCTGCTGCGATGATTCAGGTTGTGACACATTGAATTCCATGTGTTTTAAAAATACTCTTATACTGTTCCAGTTCTGATGCACTGGTGGTCGAATGCTCTGCGAGGGGACCTCGGTATTTCTGTCCGATGGCGTCCCACTTCTGCCGGCCAAACTCATGAAATTCCAGGAGTTCAAGACTGAAATTCTCTCCAGGGTTCATACCGGCAATCATACGTGCAAAATGCTTCATATCCTCCGGGGAGTCATTAAATCCCGGAATGAGAGTGATTCGGGCCAGGATTTCCAAGCTGGACCTGCAGGCTCTTTCCAGATTTTCAATGACCCGGGGTCCCTTGTTTTTTATGAGCGGAGCGGCTTTTGAAAAGTCCCAGTGTTTAATATCAAAAATAAGAAGATCCAGAAAAGCGAAGAGGTTCTGCAGGTCTTTATGACTTCCGTTGGTTTCCAGGGCAGTGTGGATGTCCCTGCTTTTCAGTTGTTCCAGGAGGGTGGAAAGATCCTCAAATTGAAGGGTCGCTTCCCCGCCGGTGATGGTCACTCCTCCGCCGTCATAAAATAATAGTTGGGATTCAGAAGCCATCTGGACTAATTCAGGGACTTCGTAATCCCGGGACGTAAAGCTTATCCCTTTATTCTTCCTTGAGGTCAGGCACTCTTTTTCATTACAGCTAATGCATATAGTTCTGTTTAATTGTGTTTGATGGATGGCTCCGTGGGGGCAGACTCCCGGAGTCAGGAGATCTTTTCTGACAAAGATTTCTCCCTGAAGAGAGCGGCCCTCGGGATTACTGCACCAGGGGCAGTCAAAATTGCATCCTTGAAAGTGGAGAAGGAGTCTGTTCCCGGGACCGTCCTGAGAGTAGTTCCAGCCTGTTTGAAAAAGTTTGATACTCACAATTGGTACAATACCACTGTACCAATTGTCTGTCAATTTTTAATCTTAAAAGAATATCCCCAGAATTCATGCAGGGGAGGGCATAAACCCCTATATTTAAAGGGATAAAGAATTTTTTGAGGGTATATGGAAGCAAATCATAAGATTAGGTTGATTTATCGGGAAGAAATAGCTCAGGAAGTCTATTATATCAAGCTGGAACGTCTGGAGGATTTTACGCCGGGTCAGCTGCTGGCCCTTTCGGACTCGCCCGGTGGGGATGTGCGCTACTACAGCATCGCTTCGGCGACCCGGGATGAATACTGGGGAATCCTCTATAATAAGATGAATGAAGGTTGGCTGACTCCCTGGCTCAGCAGGCTTCAGAAAGGAGACATCCTCTATACCAGTCTGCCTTTTGGTGAGTTTCTTCCCCGGAGATTCCCTATGGTGTGGATTGCAACCGGAACAGGTATTGCTCCCTTTCATTCCATGACCGGTTCAGGATGTGCCGATGAAGATACCATTTTGATTCATGGAGCCCGGCAGAAAGAGGATTTCTATTTTTATGAGGATTTTCGGCAGGAACTGAAATCCAGGTATATTGCCTGTTCTTCAACATCCGAGCAGCCTGGACTGTATCCGGGCAGACTCTCCCGGTATCTGGAGGAAGAGTTTTCTTACAGGGAATCCCCGGAGGAGAGACGCTTTTTTCTGTGCGGATCTTCGGCCATGGTTGTTGATATTCGGGATCTTCTCCTGTCTAAAGGGGTAGACTTCGGCATGATTACAAGTGAAATTTATTTTTAAGGACTGAAAGAATCTATATGGATACATTATTCGGCAAAACCCTGGACAAGTTGAGTGACATTGCCGCGGCACTGGATTTAAAACCCTTTGCCGCCGGGCAGATGGCAGGCTGGCTCTATCAAAAAAGAATCAGCTCTATCGATGACATGACCAATCTGTCTTTAGAAGCCCGGCAAAAATTGAAAGAGAACTTCATTCTGGGCCAGGTTCCCCACCAAAAGGTCGAAGTCTCCCGGGATGGTACAAAAAAATACCTGTTTCATATACAAGGTCACCAGTATGTTGAAGCCGCCTATATTCCCGATGCCGACAGGGCGACTCTCTGCCTTTCCAGCCAGGTGGGCTGCAAGATGGGCTGTCTCTTCTGTATGACAGGTAAACAGGGATTTCAATATCATCTGAGTTCAGGAGAAATTCTGAATCAATATCACATGCTCCCCGAGGTGGATACCATAACAAACCTGGTGTACATGGGAATGGGTGAGCCTTTGGACAATCTTGAACCTGTTCTGGACAGCCTTGAGATCCTGACCTCTTCCTGGGGTTACGGCATGAGTCCAAAACGGATCACCCTGTCTACAATCGGCATCATCCCTGGCATGAAAAAATTTCTGGATACCACAGGAGTGCATCTGGCCATCAGCATTCACAGCCCTTTTGATGACGAACGGAAGAGTCTGATGCCAGTGCAGCAGGTCTATCCCATCGCCGAGGTGGTTGATGTGCTCAAAGGCTACGACTGGTCGGGACAGCGCCGTCTGAGTTTTGAATACATCTGTTTTGATGGTGTCAATGATTCGGAAAAGCATGCCCGGGCCCTGGTCCGTTTATTGGGGGGCATCAAGGCCCGGGTCAATCTGATTCACTTTCATCCCATCCCCGATTCCCCCCTCACAGGGAGCACCCGGACCCGGATGGAGGATTTTCAGACTATTTTGAAGGATAAGGGATACTACACGACCATACGTAAAAGCAGAGGTGAAGATATCTTTGCAGCCTGCGGTCTTCTGTC
>NZ_JAQIBL010000103.1 GCF_027859075.1 Oceanispirochaeta sp.
GGTTGGCCGCATAACCCCGTACCTCTCTCACATCTCCAAAATAATGAAGCATCAGGTCAATCTGATGGGGTCCGATATCGTGAAACAGTCCTCCCCCGGAAACAGAGGGATTCAACCGCCAGTGATCTTCGGTCACCGTCATGATGTCTGAGTCCTCATTCTGGAACACTCTGATATTCACAAACTGAACATCCCCGATGATTCGGGCATCCAGCAGCTCCTTCACCTTTATAAAAGCGGACAGTCCGCGGCGGTAATGAGCCACCACCAGTTTCCTTCCCGATCTCTCCAATACCAGCAGGATCTCCCGGCATTCCGCCTCGCTGGGACACACAGGTTTTTCAAGGTAGACATCCTTACCCGCCTTCAGAGCCTGAATGACCAGGTATTTATGTGAAGAGGGAGGCGTGGCAATATAGATGCTGTTGATATCATCCCGCGCCAGAACCTCTTCCACAGAGTTGTACCAGGAGGGGACCTTGTGCCTCCGGGCAAAATCCTCGGCTTTGGCCGGATTCCGCCTCATCACGGCTTTCAATTCTGATCTATCGGCTTTTTGAAAAGCCGGCCCACTCTTAAGCTCGGCTACATCTCCTGCACCGATAATCGCCCATGTTGAAAATTGATCTGTCATGGTATTATTTTATACAATAAATGAATTAGAATCCTGGTATTGAAAGGAAAAACAATAAAAAAAACTGTTTTCAAAGAATGCTGTCTCTTATTCTGTTTACAAGCCTCATGTCCTGTGTGATGAACAGATTGGATCAGGAACATCAGGTTCTCGAGCTGGAACCGATGGCCGAAGGAATCCCCCTGGAGATTGTCCTCAGCGTAGGAGACCATTACAGCAGCCCTGTGGCTGAGAATCCCGGTGAAAAGCACAGCTTTGCCCTGATCGGCCAGGGCGGCTTATTGACAGAAGAGGCCGGTATCTATCAAAATCTGGAAGGTTTTGATACAGCGTTGAATCAGTTCAAGACCATGGAATACACAATAATCGCTCCCTGATAGGGAGCTTCGGTCAGAAAGGACGATTTTTTGAGCTTCATAATACTACTATTCACCGCCCTGGCCCTCTCCATGGTGCAGCCGCCTCCCTGAGCTGCGGCTGCACCATGGATGATTTCAGACACAATCACTGCCTTCTCACAGCCTTCTTATTCGGACTATTTCAGGCACTGATGCCCCTGGCCGGCTGGTGGGGGGCCTCATTTTTTAGCGGTTCCTGGCTTGATGTCTATGGATTCTGGATCTCATTTGCCCTGCTGATCATCATCGGGGGGAAGATGATATGGGAAAGTCTGCATCCTGATGCTGTGTGCCCCGATCCGGATGAAGCCTTCAAACTGGGGAATCTCCTGATTCTGGCTGTGGCCACCAGTATCGATGCCCTGGCAGTCGGCATCAGTCTGTCCCTCCTGGGTTCGGGAATTGGTGTGGAGGCTCTGGTCATCGGAGTAGTCACCTTTGGAATATCCTATCTGGGAGTTCATGCCGGACACCGGCTGAGCCATATCTTTGGAGAACGAATGGAAACAGTGGGGGGAATAGTCCTCATTCTGATTGCCTTCACCATCCTTCTGGAACAGGGCCGGTTTTTTTAGAGTTTATTCTTATCGGGTAACAATGGATGGGAGAGAATAAACTGCCATCCCCGGTCCTTCCTGTCTTCGAGTTCGGGCAGGCCGAAGAGCTGTTCCAGAAAGTAACCGGTGGCTCCGTAGGCCACCATACTCTCTCCCAATTCGGAAAACTCTATCTGACATTCCACCGGATTGGCATAGGGCCAGGATTCATTGATACACACTCGCAGCTGTTCACCCACCATGGTCTTAAACTCGCAAAGGACCCCCCCGACGACAACCCTGGACAGATTCAGCACATTCACCAGACTGGATATATTGCGGCTTATTTCATGGACAATGCGGATGACCACTTCGGGGTTGTTCCGGAGATCTCCCAATTCTTCGGGTTCCGTTGAAAACTGTCCGGCCCCGTTCCGTTCTTTCAAAACACTGGTAAACTCACCGGCCGAATAGTCCTTGCCGCTGTGCACCTGCCCTCCCAGAACCAGACCGATCCCTAAAGCCAGGCTCTGCAGTCCCGGTGAGTAGACATCTACATCCCGGAACTCGGAAAGGAGGAACAGACTGTTTTCTACGCGTGAGGCTTTTTGACCGGCCAGATCTCCCCAGCAGCAGCAATTGGCATCATTTTCGATGAATACGGGATAACCCGAGGCCTCTTCGGCAGACCGGGCAAAAGAAAGTGGGTCTTGAATACCAAAGGCCATGGAGTAGCATATGATTCCTTTATTTGAATCAATGACTCCCGGAAGACCCAGGGCAATTCCGGAAACCTTGTACTCTTCCATAGAGGGTTTTAACTCTTCCAGGGCGTTCAAAAAATGGTCCAGAAGGGAGGAGTCAGGCTTCTGAAGCCTGTTGGATCTGGTGAAAACGATTTGCCCCCGGGCATTGCTGATGACCGCATGGTAGAACTCGGTCTGAATTTCCATCCCCAGGATATAACAGAAATCCTGACGGACACCCAGGGAAACCGGTCGGCGCCCCCCGAGAGGAGAGGAATTCCCTTCCTTAATTTCTTCTGCAATCCCTCTATCCATAAGGATCTGGACGTTCTTGGTGATCGTTGATTTGTTGAGTCCCAGATCCCGGCACATCCGGGCCCGGGAGCAGCCCCGGTTTATCCAGAGGAATCGAAGGACCCGGGACATGTTTATATTGTTGATTTGATTCTGTGTGGCCATATTCTCTTGACTCCCGATCGTTCTCATGTCACAATTATTAGTATGTTTGACACTCAAACATACTAATAATATAAATTGTTCCGCCACTTATTACAAGTTTTTTCCTCCCACCGGAGCATAGCTGAGGAGCAAACCCATGAAATACGGATTTTTTGACGATCATAACAGGGAATATGTTATCACCGAACCTGCCACCCCCTACCCCTGGATCAACTACCTGGGAAGTCATGATTACTTTTCCCTCCTTTCAAATACAGCCGGTGGCTACAGTTTTTACAGGGATGCCCGCCTGCGCCGTCTGACCCGCTACCGCTATAACAATGTCCCCGTGGACACAGGGGGGCGTTATTTTTATATCAAAGAGGGAGAGACCCTCTGGAACCCGGGATGGAAACCCGCAAAGACCAGACTGGACAGCTACGAATGCCGCCATGGGATGGGATATTCCCGCATCACAGGAATGAAAAACAAACTGGAAGCGGAAACGACCTTTCTGGTCCCCGCCGACGGCAGTAACGTGGAAATGCAGAAACTGGTTCTTCGCAATACGGGAACAGAGACCAAAACATTCCAGCTCTACTCCTTTATGGAATTCTGCCTGTGGAATGCCTGGGACGACCAGACCAATTTCCAGAGGAACTTCAACACCGGAGAGGTAGAGGTTCACGGTCCCACCATCTATCATAAAACAGAATACAGAGAGAGAAGGAACCACTACGCCTGGTATCATGCCAGCGAAACGCCTCAGGGGTTCGATACAGACAGAGAGACTTTTACCGGACTCTACAACAGCTATGAGAACCCCGACCAGGTCATGCAGGGCACAAGCGGCAACAGCCTTGCCTCGGGATGGTCTCCCGTGGCCTCCCACCGTTTTGATATCACCCTGAAAGCAGGTGAAGAAAAAGCACTCGTCTTCCTTTTGGGATACACAGAAGTCGATCCTTCTCACAAATGGGAAAGCCCCGGAAGAATCAACCGGACCCCTGCCGAAAAGATGCAGAAAGACTACGGCAGCGTGGCGGCCTTTGATAAGGCTCTGGCAGAACTGAAGACCCACTGGCAGAACCTTCTGTCCCGGTTCAGTGTGTCCACACCGGATGAGAAGGTCAACCGCATGGTCAATATATGGAACCAGTATCAGTGTACGGTGACCTACAACATGGCCCGGAGTGCCTCCTATTTCGAGTCGGGAATCGGCCGGGGCATCGGCTTCAGAGACACCAGCCAGGATATGCTGGGCTGTGTCCACCAGTTCCCCCAGCGGGTTAAGACCAGACTCCTGGATGTGGCGTCCACCCAGTTTTCCGATGGAAGCGCCTATCATCAATTCCAACCCCTGACCAAGAAGGGAAATGCCGATGTGGGAGGCAATTTTAATGACGACCCCCTCTGGCTCATCATGGGCATCAGCCGGTATATCAAGGAGACCGGAGATTTTTCCATCCTGAATGAAAAAGTGGCTTTTGACGACTATCCGGATGTCCCCGAAACCATGGCTATCCATCTGGAGCGCTCCTTCTCCTTCACCCAGAATAACCTGGGTCCTCATGGGCTCCCTCTGATCGGCAGGGCCGACTGGAATGACTGTCTCAACCTCAACTGTTTTTCAGAAAACCCGGATGACTCCTTCCAGACCACGACAAACAAAAAAGGGGATACCGCCGAATCACTGATGATCGCCGGGATGTTCTCCTACATCGGTGAAGAGTATGCCCAGCTGCTGGAGCAGACGGGGAAACCCGAGGCCGCCGCAGAGGCGAGGGCGGCCGTGGAGAAGATGAATAAGGCCGTGGAAGAAGCCGGTTGGGATGGAGAATGGTTCCTGAGAGCCTATGATGCCCTGGGCGGAAAGATAGGCAGCAAGGAAAACAGAGACGGGCAGATCTTCATCGAGAGCCAGGGATTCTGTTCCATGGCCCGCATCGGTGCAGACAAGGGATGGCCCCGGAAGGCTCTGGATTCGGTCGAGAAAAAACTAGCCACCGATCACGGCATCATGATGCTCCAGCCGGCCTATAAGGAGTACCACCTGGAACTGGGAGAAATCTCCTCCTATCCCCCGGGATACAAGGAGAATGCGGGTATTTTCTGCCACAACAATCCCTGGATCATGATCGGCGAAGCCATGGAAAAGCGGGGTGACAAGGTTTTTGACTACTACAGCCGGATCTGTCCGGCTTTTCGGGAGGATATCAGCGATATCCACAGAACCGAACCCTATGCCTACTCCCAGATGATCGCCGGGAGGGACGCGGTGAATCACGGAGAAGCCAAAAACTCCTGGCTCACCGGAACGGCCTCCTGGAATTTTGTGGTCATCAGCCAGTGGATTCTGGGTCTCAGACCCGATTGGCAGGGTCTGGAAATTGATCCCTGCATCCCCACGGACTGGCCCGAATTCAGGGCCACCCGAACCTTCCGGAACAACCGGTACAACATCATTGTCCGGAACCCCGAAGGGCTGAGCTCAGGAGTCAAATCCATGACGGTCAACGGAGACGAGCTTCAGGGCACCATTCTGCCCCTGAAGGAATCCTCTGCCGAATGGAATGTGGTGGTGACCCTGGGATAGTATTTTGCCCGGGCATTGTCCCGGGCAAAATTCGACATGCCTCTCTCTGTTATTGAAAGGATTTCCGGAGGGAGGCCATCTCCAGGGCGCTGATGGCCGCCTCCCAGCCCTTATTCCCCCCCTTGCTGCCGGCCCGTTCCAGAGCCTGCTCCAGGGTATCGCAGGTCAGAACACCAAAGCTGACGGGAATCCCCGACTCGAGTGAAACTAAAGCAATTCCCTTACTGACTTCCCCGCTGACATATTCAAAATGGGGTGTTCCTCCTCTGATCACGGCCCCCAGACAGATGACGGCATGGGGTTTTTCTTTGACCGCCCAGGAGGCGGCGAGGGGGATTTCAAAGGCTCCCGGGACGCGGACAGTGCGGATATTCCCGGTGGGAACACCGTGGCGGATCAGGCAGTCCTTCGCCCCCTCTTCCAACCGGGATGTGATGATGTCATTGAAGCGGCTGACAACCAGGGTAAACTCCAGTCCCTCTCCCGTAAAATGGCCTTCCCTTATCATTTCTTTATTCATTTCCTTATTCATTTGAAGAACTCTCCTCTTTATACTTTTGATGATTTTTCAGGCACCCAGATGGCCCATCCTCATCTGTTTGGTTGCGATGTATCTTTTGTTGACAGGGTTTTCTCCCACCACGAGGGGAATCCGTGTCACCCCGATTCCCCGGGCTTCCAGCTGGCTGACCTTTTCCGGATTGTTGGTCAACAGTCTGATTTCTGTCATGCCTTTCATTTTCAACCAGTCCGCGGCGGCAGAATAATCCCGGCCGTCCGCTGGATATCCCAGATGCTGATTCGCCTCCAGGGTATCCAGCCCCCTGTCCTGAAGCTGGTAGGCTTCCAGTTTTGCCGTCAAGCCGATACCCCGGCCTTCCTGACGCAGGTAGATCAGACATCCACCTTCCTCCCGGCCGATCAGACGGAGGGATTCATTGAGCTGGGCACCGCAGTCACAGCGCCGGGAGCCCAGAAGATCGCCGGTGAGGCACTCGGAATGGATGCGGACCAGGGGGGCTTGTGAATCCGTGGCAGAATCAGAAGTTTTATAGAGACAGAAATTCTCTTCCTGTTCCTGATTTGTTTGAATGATCTCCATCTGAAAGTCACCGTATTCCGTGGGCAGAGGAACAGCCTGAGGAAGACCATTCACCCTGTGTGCCGCGATATCCTTCACACTCAAGACTCCCAGGCCCCACTCTTCAGCCAGCTCCTGAATCCTGTTTCCCCGGACCATATGACCGTCCTCATCCATCATCTCACAGATAACGGCCGCTCCTTCCAGGCCGGCTACTCGTGTAAGATACACAGATGCTTCGGTATGCCCCTGCCGCAGGGCCAGTCCGCCCTCAGCCTCCAGGATGGGAAACATATGGCCGGGCCGGGCAAAATCTCCGGGCCTGCAGTCGGGAGAAACCAGGCTCTTCAAGGTGACAGAGCGGTCAAAGGCTGAAATACCTGTTGTACAGCCCTTGACGGCATCAATCGGTGTTCCGAAGCGTGTCCCATGCATTGCACCAGGACCTCCCGTGGTATCCAGGAGGCTGATACCGGCCTTGTCAAATATACTTTGCTCTAAGGCACAGCATATAAGCCCCTTTGCTTTTGAAGCCATAAAATTGATCATCTCCGGACCGGCATGCCGGACCGCTCCCACCAGATCTCCTTCATTTTCCCGATCCTCATGATCTGTCACGATAATCATCCCCCCTGAGGCCAGGATCTCCGCCGCCTTTTCTACTGTTACTTTCTCTTTTATGTTCATAAATACCCCCATTGCAGCAGCTGCTGCTCTGTTATATTTGGTTTTTGATTGCCACTGGTTCCTAGTTTTTGTTTGCTGCCCCGCAGGAGCATATCCGTTTCAAGGTTGACCCGGTCTCCGGGATTCAGCATCCCCAGACAAGTGCTTTTGAGAGTCTCCCCGATCAGCTGAATTGAAAAACGGTCTTCTTCCAGGGAAGAAATTGTAAGACTGACCCCGTCCAGAGCCACCGAACCCTCAGGAATGAGGAAGCCCCCCTCACCGGCAGGTATTTTCAGAGTCAGCATCCGTCCTCGGCCGACCCAGCGGTTTTCCAGAACCCTGGTCCGGGAACTGACATGCCCCTGCACCAGGTGGCCGTCCAGGGGAGATCCGATCTTTAAAGCCGGTTCCAGATGCACCGAGGCTCCCGGCCGAATATTTTTAAAACCGGTTTTATCCAGGGTCGAGAAAAAGCATTCCGCCGTAAAAATATGTTTTTGACCGCTTAAGACCGTCAGACAGACACCGTTGACCGCCACGGAGGCTCCTGTCAGGGGAATATCCGCCAGGTCATGACTGATTTCAAGAATCCTGGAATGCTGCCGGTCATGAAGCCCCCGGACCCTGCCGATACAGTGAATCAATCCTGTAAACATGGATATTCCTCCCGGTCACCCTGGATCTCGATATCCCGCCCCGACAGGGCAGTGATCTGATTGTGGAGGACTCTTTTGTCTGACAGAGAGCTAATGCCCAGGTCTCCGCAGAAGGGAATGCCCCTGCCGATAAAGTCGGGAGACTGGAATACGGTCAACCTGTCCCAGAGGTCAGTCTTCAGAAAACTCTGAAATACCCTGCCCCCCCCTTCCACCAGCAGGCTATGGATGCCCCGGCTGTAGAGCTTACCCAGAATTTCAGGGAGAGAGAGTCCATCCTCACCATTGGTAATTCCTGCCCATTCCACAGGCGTCTCTCCGGGCAGGACGATCCGGTTCAAATCACCCCGGTTTCTGGAATGACAGACAAGAACGTCTCCACTCACTTTGACATCAGCTTCAGATTTTTCGAATATGGGCCAGTCTTCCGGCAGATCGCCTTTGGAACTGAGAATAACCCGCAGGGGCTGTTTAATATTATCTTGATCCGGGAGGCTCTGATCCCTCACTGTCAGCCGGGGTCTGTCCGCCATCAGGGTCCCCCGCCCTACGAGTAGAGCATCGTATTCCTGGCGGAGTTTCATCACCCTGCTCCTGGATTCACCGCAGCTGATCCAGCGGGAACTGCCGTCTGAGCCGGCTAGAAAACCATCCAGGGTCAAAGCCGCCTTCAGATGAACATAAGGTCTCTGGCGCAGCATATTTGCCTCATAGATTCTGTTCAGCTCAGAGGCGTCTTTCTCCAGAATTCCCCAGCGTACCTCGATCCCGGCGGCCTTTAATACCTTGACCCCCTCGCCCCGGACTCGTGGATTGGGGTCCAGCCGTGCAATAAAAACCCGGGAGATGCGGGCCTTCACGATTATACCGGTGCAGGGAGGATTGTGTTTTGTTTTGGATTGAAAACTGCAGGGTTCCAGTGTCACAAAGAGGTCAGATCCGGCGGGATCAAGGCCCCTTTCTTTACAATTGTTCAGGGCCGCTTCTTCCGCATGGATACCACCATAACAGGCATGCCAGCCCTCGCCGATGAGCATGCCATTTTTTACAAGAAGGGCTCCCACCATGGGATTCGGCAGTACAGCCCCCTCAGCCCGGCGGGCCAGAATCAGGGCTTTGTGCATAAATTGCTCAATTTTATTTTCCAGAACCTTACTCCCTGTCGGGGGTTCTGAAAG
>NZ_JAQIBL010000104.1 GCF_027859075.1 Oceanispirochaeta sp.
GTGGGAGAGTTGGTCGTGGCCGGTTCAAACAATTAAATAGCCCCAATCTTCGGTTTGGGGGTTTTTTATTTGGCGACGACCGTAGCAAGTTGGTTGCCGAAGGCAAGCAACGTGACGAAGCCCGTTAGGGCGGAGTGAGCCGCCGTTTTAAACTTAAGCCCCTTGTCATTAAGACGAGGGGCTTTTCTATTTATAATTCCGTGTTCGGAATGGAATGAGGAACGCATCTGTGCCCAGTGATTGCCGAAGTCTTTCCAATTGTAAACTCAATCGGTCTGAGTAAGGATTAAGCTTTTTATTTTTCAATATCTATGCACTTTAAGAATATAATATTATATTTTATACGAGGCTGTTTTGAAAATATTAATTATCACACCCATGCTGAAGGAATTTCATTCCGCCCGTGAGGTTTTCGGTGCAGTGGAAAAAGACTTCCCTGAAACTTTTCGTCTTGCAAAAATTTTTTTCAAAGTTCATGAAATACATCTCCTGCAATGCGGTTTCTGTGTTGAAGATGCTATGGCAGCCTATGAAGATACTTTTGGGATACCCGATCTCCTGGTTGATACCGGTAGTTGCGGTTCTTTGAAAGAGGGTCTGCTTCTGGGTACCATTGTCCAGGGAAAAGTTCTGTTGAAGGAGAATGAAAGTTTATTTCATTCTCCTCCTATTTATATAAATGATCCTGATGTCCAATATGTACGCCTTCTGGAAGTAGAAAACGCGGTTATGAATGAAGAGGATAAGAAGATTTATCAGATAAGGGCCGATGTTTGTACAATGGAAAGTTATCGAATCTTTAGTAAATCAATTGAATGGAATTGCAGATTTCTGAGTCTTCGCGTTGTGACAGATCATGCCGATGCACAGGGATCCTCGGATTTTAAAAGGAACATAAGGCCTTTCAGCATGAAATTGTATGCATTCTTAAAAGACTTTCTTATGAATATAAGTCATTGATTTTAGAATCATTATAGAACATAATAAAGCAGGGAGATTTGAATGATAGATACAACTTTGCAAATGGTCACTTTTCAACTTGGCGTTGAAAACTATGGTATTAATATCATGGATGTTAAAGAAATATACAGTGTTCAGGAAGTTCGTGACATACCCAATGCTCCTCCTTATGTTGAGGGAATCTTCAACCTCAGAGGAGATATCATTCCGGTTATAAACCTTCATAAGAGATTTCATATCAATAAGGCGATATTGACAGAGGATGAAGCCATGCTCAGTGGATTTATCATTATAAATCTAGACGGGATGCAATTAGGAGTCATCATCGACAAAGTTCTCAGAGTCGTCTCTGTAAATATGGGACAGATTCAACCACCACCTCAGATGATTACCGGTATTGGTAGTGAATATATACAGGGCGTCATCCATCAGGATGATGGTTATCTGATTATTCTGGATATTCGTCGCTTATTTGATCCAGAGGAACTTCAAAATATAAGTAATGTAAATCCTTAAAATGTCTATTCCTGTATTCAGACCCTCAATAAAACGGAAAGAAATGGATAGTGTCCTCTCTTGCATGGTTTCTGACCACATAGGTCCGGGTCAGTATTCAGAACAGCTCATTGAAGAGTTTAAACAGATCTGTGAGGTCAAATCCTGTACTCTTCTCAGAGAATATGAGAGGACCATTGAGATTGCCTTCCAAACTTTACAGCTTAATGCCGGTATGGAATTCATTCTCTCACCACTGGTTCCGGAAACCTATCTTCATGTTATTCGAAAAATGGAACTGATTCCCATATTCATTGATGTGAATCCAATGACAGCAGTACCCGATCTTGATGATTTTCTCGATAAGGTCAATGAAAATACGGGAGCCCTGCTTCTGATGGGCATGTTCGGTTATCAATGGGACTTTTCTGAATGGGAACATCCAGGTGTTCCTGTGATTGAGGATATCAGTTTCAGTTACGGTTCAGTCGTTTCCAGAATTCCAGCAGGTCATACCGGTGATCTGGTGCTCATGAGACTGGAAGCTAGTGATCTAATTACGACGGGTGGCGGTTCTGCACTTATGGCCCGGAATAAAGCACAATGCGATCGTTTACAGGATGAATTGAAGAATTTTGATGAAACGATTCTCCTTTCTGACATGAATGCGGCTCTCGGGTTCAGTCAAATTAAAGAATTTGAAAAAAACTTTGAATTACGGGAAGAGATTTACAAGTTATTTTTATCATCACTCCAAAAAGGAAAACATGGATATTTAAATGGAAATTCTGAGGAAAGGATCATCCGGTCATCTCTGCCAGTTCTGGTCAAAGGAAACCGCCAGGAAATTCAGAAATACGCTCAGAAAAAGAATGTGGAAACAAGTTTAGCCTTCAAAGGCTGTTGTCTTGAAGAGGAACTGGGAGACCTGATCGTCTGTCCGGTTGCAGAGACTTTGATTCTGAATTGTATTCTTTTTCCTTTGTATCCTTCTTTGGGGAAAACAAATAGTGAATCAATTGCCAGGATATTGGCAACATTACCATAATATTCAGTTACATACCTGAGCATTATGGCATTAAAGGAAATCTATGGCTGCCGTAAAAAGTGCCCTCATAATAACTAATCTCTCAAAAGAACGTGCCTCTTCTCTACATGATCAGATCATGATTTATCTTGTTGAAAAAGGCATACATGTTCAAGAACACTCTTTTGATGGTAATCCCGGGAAATTTTTACTTGAAAAGGCTGATCTTGCTATCGTGTTGGGTGGTGACGGAACAGTTCTCTATAGCGCCCGTTTATGTGTCGGTATGAATATGCCTATTCTGGCGATAAATCTGGGAACCTTTGGTTTTCTAGCCGAGGTAAATCCAGATGAGTGGATCACGGCTTTTGAATCCTTTCAGAATGGAACCATGGGTATAAGCCATCGTATCATGCTGAATACGGTTCTGCGGCGGGATGGAAAAGATATTGCTTCATTCTGTTGTCTTAATGATTGTGTTATCAGTTCGACTGGTATGGCAAAGATTGTGAATCTGAAGGTGAATATTTCAAATCAGGAAGTGATTGAATACCGGGCGGATGGTATAATTCTGGCTACTTCGACTGGGTCGACGGCCTATTCAATGGCTGCCGGGGGCCCTATCGTACATCCAGAACTTTCCTCTATGGTTGTGAACCCCATCAATCCCTTTACCCTATCCAACAGACCTCTTGTGATCCCTGCAGAGGAAGAAGTGACAATTCTTGTGAGTCAACAGCAAAGGACAAATCTTGTCCTGACCCTGGATGGGCAGGACGTGATTCCTCTTATACTGGGAGACGAGGTCATTACCAGAAAACACCGTTACACCGCAGACCTTTTAAGCTTCAAAAAAATGAACTTTTATGAAGTTGTCCGAAAAAAGCTGGACTGGAAGGGAGGACCCCATGATTGAAGAGCTTCACATAAAAAACTTTGCCCTTATTGATGAAGCCCACATCCAGTTTAGTCGGGGACTCAATATCCTGACAGGTGAAACCGGAGCAGGTAAGTCAGTCCTGATAGGAGCCATGGGTCTTGTTCTGGGAAACAAAAGCGATAGTACCTTTGTGAGAACCGGATATGAAGAGGCTGAAGTTTCGGCTGTCTTTCATATTGAGACCCCGGATGTTCGAATCTGGCTCACAGAACATGATCTTGATCCCGATGAAGAAACCCTTATTTTAAGAAGAAAAATAAGAACAACAGGGCGGGGATCCGTTTATATTCAATCTAGACCTTTCACTCTGCCCGAACTAAATGAACTGGGTAAGCTTTTGGTGGATATACATGGTCAGCATGATCATCAATCCCTCTTTTACATTGAACAGCACCGGCGATTTCTGGATAAAAGCGGAAAACTTGAAGATCTGAACCGGGCAGTCCAGTCACTTTTTAACAGATTGAAAGAGAAGACAGAAGAAATTGAAAAATTGACAATAGCCTTGGAAGACAGGGATAAAGATATGGATCTACTCAGTTTTTCGGTGAATGAAATAGAAGAAGCTCATCTGATGGAGGGAGAAGAGGAGAGTCTTAAGGCCTCTCTAAAAAGGATGGAACAGGCCCAGCAGCTGTATGGTATTGTGGATTCTCTGCTGAATATACTCCCGGAAAACAGAGGCGGCAGTCTTTCTACCCTGAGGACCGGCCTTGAACTTCTGAATAAATTGAGTGATATCGATCCTGAACAGCAATCTTTAAAAGAGAGGTTTTCCAGTGCATTTTATGAGCTGGAAGATATTGCCGATACAATCTCAACACTCAATGATGATCTTTTATTTTCACCCGAAGACAAAGAGGCATTGGAAGACCGGCTAGCTCACATCAGAAAATTATGCCGTAAATATGGGGCTACTGTGAGTGATGTTGAGGAGTATCTCAAGAAGAGCAGGGACAAACTGGATGAATTAGACAATAGCAGTGATCGCCTGTCCAAGATGAGGATGGAACGAGGAGCTCTTGAAGAGGATTTGATAGATCAGGCCAGAATCTTGTCGGAAGAAAGGAAGAAAGCCGGACAAGTTTTGGAAGAAATTGTCCGGAAACTACTCATCCCTCTGGGGATGCCTTCTTCCCGGTTTTCGGTAGATATCGGGCAGAAAACAGGGGATAAAGGGCAGGTCTTATGCGGGTTAAACGGCCTTGATAGAGTCGAGTTCCTCTTTTCAGCCAATAAGGGAGAACCTCTTAAGGCACTAAAAGATGTGGCTTCTGGTGGTGAAATTTCGAGAATTATGTTGGCAATCAAGACGGCTCTGGCTGGTACAGATCAGATCCCCATCCTTGTTTTTGACGAAATTGATTCGGGAATAGGCGGTGAAATCGCCTCATCAATCGGCCGGCATATGAAGAAGCTGGCCGGCTTTCATCAGATATTATGTATAACTCATCTTGCTTCAATAGCTGTTTATGCCGATAATCATATAAAGGTTAAAAAATTAGAAAGAGAAGATAGGACTCTAACAGATCTTTTTGCTCTTTCAGGACATGATCGTGTGTCTGAAATAGCCCGGATGCTTTCAGGAGATACTCTGGGGGAAGCGTCACTCACTCATGCAAAGGAATTGTTAAAAAGTGCATCTGGTTGAAGGGAAATTGAATGGCTAAAGTCAGTGAAGAAGCGCGAATCCGATATTTTGAGAAAATCAAAGAATATAAAACTCAAAATGAATCGAACCTGACTCAGGAAAAAAAAATACAGGTTCTCATCGATAATGCGGAAGACGGTGGTGCCTATCTAAAACTGCAGCTCTCTGAAGAAAACCTGTCAATTTTATCCAATTATCTCCTTATGAATCATTTGTCCCTTGACCTTATAGGCATTAAAAATGAAAAGTTTCTTAATGATGCACGTAAAATATCATATAAAATCATTATTTATCTGGAAGATGTATTTTCTGATTATCTTGATGTTCCTTATACGGATTACTCGAATAAGATTGATGCTGTTCAGGATTATCCTGAATCAAGCCGCTATTCCCTTATCAGGAAGCTTGGATTTTCAATACAGATGGTCAAGGATGGTTTTGGAGACAACTCAAAATGGAAGTGGTCTATCATTGAGTTGGAAGGGCGTCTGGCTACTCTGTCGAAGAATGTGATTGATCTGAAAAAATTTGTTCCCGGGATGGACCCTAGGTCCGAAGGATTTCGAGACAGGTTGGAGCATTTTCGCTTGACCTGCAGGCTGTTGCAGAGTGCGGCGGATAACTTCAGAATGAAATATGAACTTTCTACCAACAGAATTGATGATTTTAAATCGGCCATCAACTATCTGTCAGCCCTGAAGCGTTTTTATACACTGACAAATCAAAAAAGAGAAATTGAAGAATTAAAAAAGAAGATTGATATCTGGAAACAGAAAATGGACAGTGATGCAAAGCAGTCTGAGAATGCGGCCCGTCTGAAACGACTCTCCAAATAACTATTTTCTGTCTTTCAGGTTTTCCAGCGCATTGTCCGGAAATAACTCTTCCATCGAACGTTGGATTCTTTTTCCCTTTCCACCTTGAAAAAAAACGGGGAAATTCTTGTCTACAAATTCACTGAGAACCTGCCGGCAGGCACCGCAGGGGGAGACTG
>NZ_JAQIBL010000105.1 GCF_027859075.1 Oceanispirochaeta sp.
ACAATTTTTTCATGACTGTTAATAAGATCAATCATCTCTTCCACTTTTTCTCTGTCAAAATCGGCTATGAAATTCTGGATTCTTACCAGCTCCGAAGACTGATGAACATTGGTTAAATCCTTACCATACAAGAAATCCAGGTACTGCTTGAAATTTATGAAACCAAGTTTTTTTGCAAATTTGGAGATCTTTGATACAGAGCAGCCGCAGAACTCTGCTGCCTGTGTAATCCGTATGGTATCAACAGTTTTACTGTAGGTACTGAGAGTGTCATGTATCCTTTTCTCAAGTGGGTTTAATGTATTGAAATTAATATTAATCACTATAATATTACCTGCCCTAATTTATACAAATAAATTTAACACTCTTCTAGTCAATAGCACAAGCATAATAGAAAATTTTCCTATTAATACATCTATAAATATCTTTATTGGAATATTTTCCATACCATCCCTTGACGATTCACAAAAGTACCCATACAATTTTCTTAAAGTTAGAAAGTTTTCGAGATTAAATATTTTTTAATTTTCTTTAACAATTCAATCAGGAGGTAAAGTTGTTGAATTCTAAAACAATCTTAGATCAATTAACCGGAATCATTGCATCAGATCAGATAAACACAAATAAGGAAGATCTGTACGATGCTTCAGCTGACAGGTATAAAAAGTATGCGAAAGCAAGAAAGGTATTGGATGTTCCAGCACCCCTAGCCATTGTCTATCCCAAAAACAAAGAAGAAGTTAGTGAACTTCTGAAATATTGCAACAGCAATGACATCAATGTTATTCCCAGAGGTGGAAAAACAGCAACAGAAGGCGGTCTTGAAAACTGGAAAGAATCGACAATAGTCATTGATGCTCTGCATTTAGATAAGATTATGAAGATCGATCCCTATAATTCCCAGGCAACTGTACAGGCAGGTGTCGCCCTGCAGGATTTGGAAGACGAACTGAGAAAAATCGGCTGCACAACAGGGCACTCACCCCAGTCCAAGCCGGTGGCAAAATACGGCGGACTGGTAGCCACAAGAAGCATCGGTCAGTTTTCTACACTCTATGGCGGTATCGAAGATATGGTTGTCGGACTGGAGTGTGTTTTTCCTGATGGCACAATTTCAAAAATCAAAAATGTATCCCGACGTTCCGGTGGGCCTGATATCCGACACATAGCCATCGGTAATGAGGGAACCCTCTGCTATATCACAGAAGTTACAATCAAGATCTTTAGACACTATCCTGACAATAATAAGTTTTACGGCTATCTGATTAAAGATGTGGAAACCGGAATCAAGGTACTGCGCGAAGTCATGGTTAACGGATACAGACCGTCCGTTGCCAGAACCTACTCAGAAGAGGATGCGGCACAGCACTTCTACCATTTCCATGAAAATAAATGTGTTCTTCTGTTTATGGCCGAAGGTCCCAAAGGCATTGTTGAAGCCACAGGACATGGAATTGATGTAGCGGTTGAAAAATTCAATGAGGGAATCATCAAACAGGTGGACAGCCAGCTGATCGAAGACTGGTTCAATCACTTGAACTGGTCTCAGAAAGATATTGATGATGAATTCGACGGGATGATTAAAAATGATTCCCACTCCGGTTTTACGACTGAGATCTCCGCGGATTGGGAAACGATTCCCAAAATCTACAACTCTGTTCTTGCCAGAATCCGAAATGAATTTCATCGGGTTGATGATCTTACAATGTTGGGTGGTCACTCCTCCCACAGTTATCTGAATGGTACCAATATGTATTTTGTTTATAACTATAAAATACTCTGTGAACCTGAAGATGAACTGCTCATCTATCATCATCCCCTCCAGAAAATCATTGTGGAAGAGACTTTGAAAGCAGGCGGATCCATGTGTCATCACCACGGTATAGGAAAATACAGAAGTGAATGGACAAAGGATGAACACGGTTCAGCCTACTACATGCTTGAAAAACTAAAGAAAGCTTTTGATCCCAAGGGAGTTATGAATTTCGGTACTATTTTCCCGGAAAAAGAAGGATTGAAATATATCCAGTAAAACATATTGAAGCTAAGAGCTAACTGTATTAAACACGTTTTGTCTGCAGTGGATAGAAATTTAAGAAATTTTGTTTGCTGGTGATAAATAAATGAAATCAAATTAACTGGAGTAATTATGAAAAAGGAGAATCTTCGACGTTATTTTCAGTTCTTTTTAATTGTACTGGCTGACAAAAGTTCTGCCCTCATAGGTGCTTCAGTCCTTCTGGGCCTTGTATCAATCATGCCCGTGACATCTTCACCTGTTATGTTCTATGCAGTTATTGTGCTTCTGGGACTGGCAGGGGTAGTCATTGCAGTAATCTATAAAAGGATGAACAAGCCTGCTGAAGCAAAATTCAAAGCAGAAACGATTCAGGAAGCTTAATGAAAATCATCTGTGTTGTGAAGTTTGTGCCTGATGTGGATAACTTCAGCTATGATCATGAAAATCATATTCTGATTCGTGAAAACAGCAGGATGCTGATCAACCCGGATGATGCCTGTGCCATTGGATTCGCTCTTAAAATGAAGAAGAGAAACCCTGAAACTTTTATAGAAGTGCTGACAATGGCACCTCAGTCAATCCTTCCGCTTATTGAAGATATTCTGAGAGTAAATGTAGATATCGGAACGGTTATTTCTGACAAGCTCTATGCCGGCAGTGATACCTATGTGACGAGCAGAATTCTTAGTCGATATCTTTCCTCGGCGGAATATGACTGTATTCTGACCGGTAGTCATGCTATTGATGGCGATACGTCCCATGTCCCGTCACAGATTGCATCACTGCTGGGTTTGAATCAAATGTCCTGGATCTCCCAGATTGAAGAAGAGAGTTTTGATAATTCATACGCCTGTATAGAGGTAGAGAGTGAGAGTTCTGTAACAGCTTATGAAGTAGATCTACCGGCTGTTCTCAGTCTTACAAGGGAGAGCGGATACAGACTGCCTTATGTTAGGTATAAGAATCTAAACCTGGATGTTACAGACAGATTACACTGTTTAAGTAATGAGGATCTGGGTTTTAATGCAAGTGAAGTAGGCTTAAAAGGTTCACTGACAAAGGTAGTCCGAACTTATACGAAAAAATATCAGGAGAGGAAAAAGCTTGTGGTCGGTACCGATAAGAAAGGAATCGATACTGTTTTTAACTTCCTGAAAGAAAAGAGTTTCATCTGACATGAAGAGGACTTTGATTTATATAGAGCCTGAGTCTGTGCAGAATGCTGTGGATCTCCTGGGAACAGTCAGGCAGATCTATAGAGATGAACCTTATGAAACATTTGCTCTGGTGATAAACGGCGACTCTAGCAGCCTGTCTGGAAAATTCAATGTAATTCTTGAAGTTACGGATGAAAATATCAGTGATTTTGATCAGATCGCTGTTGCCGATATGCTTGTCCATATGCATCAGAAATATGGCTTCAGCAGCATTTTAATTCAGGCCACACAGTGGGGAAGAATGCTGGCACCGAGAGTGGCCATGATGCTGGATACGGGTATTGTTGCTGATGTGACTGAAATCTCCCATTCTGACGAAGGGCTTGAACTGGTAAGACCTGCCTACAGCGGCAGAATCATGGCGGGTATAAAAATAAAAGGCGATGGTCCTGTCATGATGACTGTACGTCCGGGCATCTTTTCTTATGCAGCAACAAATTCAGTAATGACAAGAGTCATTGAAGCTGAAAAACTGACATACAGAAACGGAGGAATCAGACAGCTTCAGAAGAAAAAGAAAACAATTGAATACGATATAAGTGACAGTAATATTCTTATTTCAGGTGGGGGTGGTATTTCAAATGATTTTGAAGCATTGGAACCACTGGCACAGGCTCTGGGAGGTCAGGTATCCGCCAGCAGAGCGATTGTAGATAAGGGCATTGTTTCCAGAAACTTTCAGGTTGGTCAGTCGGGGAAAACCGTCAGCCCCGGCCTCTATATTGCCCTGGGGATAAATGGAGCGATACAACATGTAGAAGGGCTTAAGAATGTAAACTACATCATTTCTGTCAACACAAATAAGGATGCACCGATTTGCAGTCTATCGGATATTGTGGTTGAAGGAGATGCAGTCACATTCATTAAAGAACTGATCAAAAAAATAAAAATGGAGAATGAATAGAATGAATGTAACAGATTTCAATATGGATTTCTTTTCACTCAAAGGTAAGAATGCCATTGTCACAGGGGGTAACGGAGGATTGGGACAGGCTTTTTGTACAGCCCTGGCCAAAGCTGGTGCCAATGTACTGGTTCCAAGTCTTGCCGATGATGATGGAACGACCCAATCCCTGGTAGAGAGCTGCGGAGTGAAGTACAGATTCCTGGAAGCCGATATCACGAAAGACGGCGAGTGTAAAAGAATCGTAGATGAATGTGTGAATACCTGGGGCAGCATTGATATTCTTGTAAACTGCGCTGGAATAAGTATTAATATTCAGGATGTCACTCAATATACCCGTAAGGAATGGGATAAAATGGTTTCTATCAACCTCACGGCAGCCTTTGAAATGATCCATGAGTCCTGTAAGTATATGATCAAGCAGGAAAGTGGTAAAATCATCAACATCGGGTCCCTTTTCTCGTTCCTCGGCGGCCAGTGGTCACCTGCTTATGCCGCGACGAAACACGGAATCATCGGTCTAACCAAAGCCATGTGTGATGAACTGGGACAATGGAACATACAGGTGAATGCCATTGCTCCCGGTTATTACGCCACTCCTTTGACAGAAATGACACGTAAAGACGAGAAGCGTAACGCTGAAATTCTTTCACATATCCCTGCCAACAGATGGGGTTATACAGCAGATTTAATGGGTGCAACCATCTTCCTGTCCAGTACAGCATCCAACTATGTCAATGGAACTGTTCTCACCGTCGACGGTGGATACATGATGCGATAATCAAAAATTAAGAATCAAAGAAGAGACTAAATATGAAAAACAAATACATCATTGCTATAGACGGAGGAACACAAAGTACCAAAGTAGCAATCTTTGATATCCTAGGAACAGAGATCTGTTCCCATACCGTGCAACTGAGACCAATGGACCTTTATGGTGACAGCCGGGCTGAACATCCAGATGACGACCTCTGGGACAGCCTGAAAGAGGCTTGCCAAAAAGCCTTTTCTAAGTTTCAGGGAGACAAAAATGACATTATAGGTGCCGGTCTCGGATCTATCAGATGCTGCCGTGCTCTGCTCAAAGAAGACGGAAATCTGGCAGCGCCTGTTCAAAGCTGGATGGATCTACGTCTGTCCAAACCTTATGAACATGAAGACGACAGAGTACGATTTGTGACGACGACAACCGGTTATCTGACACACAGGATGACCGGAGAAACCAAAGATACCAGATCAAACTATGTCGGCCCCTGGCCGATTGATTCCGCGACCCTGGATTGGTTTGAAGATCGAGAAACCTTTGACTCCTTTACGACACCGAGGGAGATGCTCTTTGACCTGGTGGATCCTTCAACGGTCCTTGGTAAAGTCAATGAGTCTGCCAGTGAAGCAACGGGAATACCCATGGGGACCCCGGTGGTGGCAACGGCTAATGACAAAGCGGTTGAAGGTCTGGGGGCCGGGCTTATTAATGACGGTACAGTCCTGGTTTCTCTTGGTACATACATCACTTCCATGATGGTTGGTGAGGAAAACAGGACTGACACAATTTCATACTGGAGCAACCCCGGAGCGACTCAGGGAGAATTCCTCTACGAAAGCAATGGTATTCGCAGGGGTATGGCAACAGTGACATGGATTAAAGATCTTCTGGGCAGCGACATTGTCAGAGAAGCAGAAATGAGAGGAAAGTCTCCTGAAGCATACCTGGAAGAACTGGCTACCGAAGTACCGGTAGGATGCGACGGTCTGTATACGGTTCTTCACTGGCTCGCTCGACCCGATCATCTTCATGAGAGAGGGATGATGATTGGGTTCAACGGAACCCACAAAGGGCCTCACATGTTCCGCTCCATTCTGGAGGGAATTGCCATGACGATGAAAAACAAGGCACAAGCCATGTGCGATGAACGTGGAATTGAGTTGACCAATATCGTTGTCAGTGGAGGTGGTTCCAAGGGAGATCTTTTTATGCAGATATTCGCAGATGTTTTCGGCGTACCTGCTCACAGAAATGCTGTCACCGGATCAGCCAGTTTGGGTGCAGCCATCTGCACGGCCCTGGCACTAGGCGTCTATAAAGATAGACAGGAAGCCATAGAGCATATGGTACGTCGGAGAGATACTTTTGATCCGATTCCTGAGAATGCAGTGCTTTATGAAAAAATAAACAAGATGGTATATAAGCACTTAGCCGATCAAAATAATGATCTATTAGAAAAGTCACACACAATTTTCAATAAGTAGTCCCATTTATACGTGAATAACGGCAACAGAACAGCATGTATTTCTGTTGCCGTTATTTATTCTCAGAATGACAGCCGATGAAAGAAGGATGTTGACTATTCTCTGAAGGACAACATTAAATTTCCAGATGACCGGAAAATTCGATAGGCACTGGAGAAAAGAGTCTTCAGGAACTGACTGAGCAATTCCATGTACCCTCCAGGTATCCCTCGGTAGGAGTTGTCATCTTATGAAATGCTGATATCCTCTTCCCGTTTCTTAAACTCTTCATGCTCCCTGCGTTCATCTTCATTCATATGGAATTTTTTATACTTCTTACCCGAACCGCAGGGGCACAGATCGTTCCGACCTGCACTTTTTAAACGATTGTGGAAATCTGATTCTTCCATTAGACACCTTCTTTTCAGGTAATTATCAATTAATTATACACTATCAGAGAATTATAGAGTGGTCATATAATATCTGCATTTCCCCCATTGAGTTTTGCAAGAGTCAATCTTGTTTTTCTCGGAACATCGATGTCATAGGGGCAGGAAACGGTGCCTGCTTCATCCTTCAGTTTCTGCTCATCCCATTTTTTTTCTTTAAAAATTGAAATGGCTTTCTCCTTTAATGAAAACCAGGGGGAGAGGCGCAGACGCAGAGCGTAATCTGCAGGATTATGTTCGAGGTAATCGATCATCTGTCGATCCACATATCCTTCAAGTCTGAAGAGTTCTTTTAGGGAAGGACTGCAATTCCCGCATTGACGGCAAACATATTTTCCAAGCTCGGGAGCCTCGGCTAAAAGAGTCTTCCCTTCGGCAGAAGTCATGGGACCCTGACATATGGCTTCAACCGCTTCATCAACATGCTGGACGGAGTTCATTCCGCATACTAACACATCCGGATTATTACTCATGGCATAGCGCATGGCCTGTGTCGGTGATCGATAAAGAAAACCGTCACCCAGTGGTTTCATGGCGGTAATGCCAATATTCTTTTCCCGGGCAAAAGGAAAGATATCTTCCTGTATTTCAGGCAGATACAAATCTTCGAGATAATTACACCAGATTAAAATCAGATCTATGGGCAGTTTTGTCATTCCCTCGATGTACATAGGAAGGTAATGGCTGCTGAGCCCGATGCCGCCGATCAAACCTTCATCCTTTGCCTTTAACATCCCTTCTAATGCACCTTTCGGGGCAAGGATTTTATTCAATTTTTCCTTGTCGGGTACTCCATGAAAATAGTAAAACTCGATGTGATCTGTTTTAAGATTGGTCAGAGTTGCGTCGATATCACGACGAATATCGTCGGCATTGTCTGCGCCGCTTTTACTGCAGAGGACAAATTGATCTCTTCGTCCTTCTAAAACTTTGCCAAGTTTTTTTTCAGAAGCACCATCTCCATAACTCCTGGCAGTTTCAATATAGTTTCCGCCATAATCCTGAAAACGATTCACAACATTCTCCACTATTTCTGAAGAGATCTCTACCTGATGAAATCCACCAAGAGCAAGCCTGCTGACATGATGACCCGTATTGCCAAGTTGTATTTTTGGTAAAATCAATTTCTGTTTTTCCATAAATCCTCCAAGATTTCATCAAATAATTATATATCATTTGAGCCATTCTGACATCTCTTAGCCCGGACTCACCATTTTTTTTCTTATCTTCTTATCATGCAAGGATGTAATAACATAGGGGGAACGTCTTCCAGCTAGACCTAAATCAGTAAGGCATCAGGAGCACAGAAGCTTAAAGGACTTGTCTGCGGGGAAATAGATCAGCTGAAATGGATAGTAATTCCGCTTATTCAAAGAGATAACTGGTCATAGAGAGTGTAATAGATCCCGACGGATTCTACTCAGAAAATCTGTATTTGGAAATCTGGTCCTCCTCCCCTGCATCATTGCCGATGATGTCAAGACTATGTAAAAAATTACTTCCCCGATTTCACCAGGAAAAAAGAATAATATAAATTTTTTATATATACCATTCATATTCTATTCATCCATTCAGGAAAAACTATATTACAATATCAATAACATGAAATCCTGTAGTTCATACCCTATGTCAAGAATCCGAAAGACCTGCAGGGAGACCGTTTATGAAGAGAAAACCACGTTTGAGGACTATCATCCAGGTCCTCTTCTTTGGCCTGATCGCCCTGATTGCTGTCAATCATACCCTGGTAGAATCAGGCGAAGGGATTCCCCTTATTGCGGGGGCCTCCCTTCATGCGGTCTGTCCCTTCGGTGGCGTTGTCAGCCTGTATCAGCTGGCAACAACAGGCACTTTTGTTAAAAAAATTCATGAATCCAGTCTGGTTCTGATGCTAATCGTCTTTGTTTCAACCCTATTGATGGGGCCTTTATTCTGTGGCTGGATCTGTCCCTTCGGGTCTTTTAAGGAAGGAATCAGGAGGCTGAGCAAGAAGATTTTCAAGAAAAAATATAACCACTTCATTCCCTACAAGTTTGACCGGATTCTCAGGTATTTACGCTATGTCCTTCTGACCATGATACTGGTCCAGACAGCATGCGTCTGTTTATAGCCCTGTATCTGGGCAGACCCTATACTTCCGAAGTTGACACGGCCCTGCCCCAGCCTGCATACAATATTCTCAAAAAAGAAGCAGGTCTGAATGAAGAGGAACTGAAAGCACTGGAAAAAGAGTTGTGGTTCTGGATTCAGTTCATGCTTCAGAAGCAGAAAATACCGATGATCATGATGAAGCGGTTCTTCAGGGAATGCTGGATCAGCTTTAATACGAATCATGCCCGTGACTAGTAACGGGCATGAATTCCATCATAGACCTTAGATTGCTCTTCAGGACTCTCGCAATAGGTTGTCACAATACATTTCAGTCCATCATGCCTGAGCCTGTCAAAGTAACCCAGTACGGTCTCCGGGTCTCCTACAATCCTTGTATGAAGAAGTATAGAGCTGTCTGCAAAAGCTTTACCCAGGACAGCCGGATCATTGGGTAGAGGATCTGTTTGATTTCCAACCGCTCCATCCGCCATGATCAGAGAAGGAATAGACTTTATCAGATCAGCTCTTCCTGACCAGTTTCCACAAGAATGGAATACTGGACCCTTGAAGCCCTCCGCGGCCCTCAGCATTGGCTTAATCGCAAAATCCTTATATGCCTCATCACTGAACATAAGAATGTTGTCATCGCTGAATCCCAGCCCTTCAAAACTGCGGCTGGAAGCAAAGCCGTGACCCGGACGAACAAGTGAATTCCCGATAAGATTCCGCTGCTTATCTATGAATTCTTTTTCCATCTGGCCTACAGTATTTAAAAGCTCTTTCAAATCATCGGGGTTATCAAACATTTCATACATAAAAGCCGTCGAATCCATGAGGTAGGAAGAAACGATATTCAGGGGTGACTGTGTATCTCCCAGGCTGATTGGAATTCTCCCTTTTGTCTGATCCAGGAAATATTCAATCATTTCAAGTACCTTTCTGCCCTCTTCACTCTCTGCCACAGTGCTGATACGGTGATCCAGAGCTTCCCGGGCTGTCATAAAGGGACCTTCTACGGCAGGGGCCTGTCCATCCTTCCAGAGATAAGGAACAGCAAAAGCACTGGAAACAACACCAATACCATACCAGGGCTCCAAAAAATTGGGGATATCCATTTTAAACGCCATGCTTTTTTTAAGAGCCGCCAGCTGCAGTTCCAAAGACAGAGTCCTGTCTGCACAGGCCCAGGAAAAAACATCGGGGACCCGGAAACGTCTATAGACAGCAACCCCTTCTGACTTCTCCCAGAATGCACGGCACCCCTCTAAGAGGGAAAATTCATAGTCAGAATATTCATCTATATCAAAATCCTGAGGTTTCATAGAGACGACCCTGGTTCCCTGTGAATCGGCAATGGACGTATTGAATTCATCTTTCATATAGTATTTGATCTTCCTCTTAATTCAATCTGCAGAGGGTATGCCCCCCGCAGATTATATAATTTACCTGGTCGGCATAATCAGATTTGGGATCGCCATGACCGCTTCTGGGACATAGGTTACGATAATCAGAACAAAAATCATAACAAGATAAAAAGGCAGCATTGTTTTTGCCAGGCGCTCTATTTTAACTCCGGAGATAGCACTACCTATAAACAAAGTACCACCCACGGGTGGAGTGATCAGGCCAATCCCAAGGTTGAATACAAGGAGAACACCGAAATGAACCGGGTCCATTCCAAGCTTCAGTACCACAGGAAGCAAAATCGGAGAGGCAATCAGAATAATGGACGACATATCCATGATCATTCCCAGGAGCAGAAGCATTATATTGAGCATCATTAAAATCAGGATTTTACTGGATGTAAGAGAGAGAATAAACTCAGCGACCAGTGCAGGGATTCTGAGATAACTCAGGACCCATCCAAAGGCTGTGGACAGTGCAATCAGAATCAAAACTATTGATAGAGTATTGATTGAGCGTTCCAGAATCTTCCAGAAGTTTTTAAGGGGTATTTCTTTATACACGAAGAAGGTGATAAAAAAAGCGTAAACAACAGCAATCGCTGCAGATTCTGTAGCCGTGAAGACACCACCGACAACACCGACAACGACAATGATGACCGTAAAGAGTCCTAGAATAGAATCTTTTGAAGCCACAAGAATATTGCGGACTGAAAAGGCATCCCCTTTGGGGTATTGTCTCTTTATGGAGATAAAAAAGCTGTAGATCATCAATGCCACACCCAGGAATATTCCTGGAATCATACCCGCGAGAAAGAGTCTTCCCACTGAAACACCACCAGCAACCATAGCAAATATAACCATGTTGTGACTTGGCGGAATTAAAAGTCCCTGAACAGAACTGGCCATCGTAACATTCGTTGAAAATTCCGCATCATATCCCTGCTTTTTCATCATGGGAATCATGATAGAGCCGATGGATGCAGTATCCGCTGTTGATGAACCGGAGATACCGCCAAAAAACATGGACGCAAGAATATTGACCATGGCCAATCCGCCGCGCAGCCAGCCAACCAGAGCATTGGAAAGTGTTATCAATCTGTTTGATATCCCCCCGGCTCCCATGATTTCACCAGCAATTATGAAAAACGGAACTGCCATAAGAGTAAACTTATTGACTCCTCCAACCATATTCTGTACCAGTTGCTCTAAAGGAAGCCCCAGATAGAAAATTGTACCTGCGGTGGATATCCCAATGGCAAAGGCAATGGGAAACCTGAAAAAGATCATGACAAGAAAAGACCCTACAAGAATAAGGGTGGCAATTGTTTGAGTATCCATTAGATCCGGGCTCCTTCTTCAAATACTTCAACTTCTTCAAGAACGGACAATTCCGTTTGAATTTTTTCTGTTTTCTCAAGGATACCGAAGAATTCCAGAACCTTTTCCAATGTCATTGAAAAGATAATAATTCCCGCAAGGGGAACAGAGAGATATTGCCAGCTTGTGGCTATCCGCAAACCAGTCAATCGACTCAGGCGCATAGCCCAGGTAAACTTAAAACCTACAATGATCATAATGAGCGAAAATGCCATGACAAATACAGTAGATATTAACTTCAGCCTGTTCACAGCCTTTTCCGAGAGGACCATATCCAAAGCGGTCATTTTCATATGTGCTTCTCTTCTGAGGGCAAGGCCGGAACTGATCAGGGCCATATAGGTAATACTTATTAAAACAACTTCTTCACCCCAGACAGGATGACTGTGAAGTACATACCTGCCGAAAACGACATAGGCCGTTATAACAATCGTTACAATAAAGAAGAATTTACAGGCGATCATTGAGATGTTATAGATTGAGTCAAAAAAACTCTTCAAAGCTCTTTTTCCACTACCCATTTAATCCTCCTAAAAAAAAAGAAAAGCAGAACAGATGTCCTGCTTTTCCATTTCATAATATTTTTAATTTGATATCACTTGGCTTTAATGGCAGCCATTTCGTCTTCAAGACCGACAATGTATTTGTTTACAACAGATTCTGTTGTAGCCTGCACTTCGGCGATATTTTTAACTTCAATGACAGTCGCTACTTCTCTGATTTTACTGATCAGCTCTTCGTCCACTCTGGCAGCATTCTTCTTACAGAAGGCCTGTGCAGCAGCGGCAGCTTCCATCAATACATCCTGCTGAGCCTTAGACATCTCATTCCATACGGCTTCAGACATAAGAACAACACCAGGGCTGTAGGTATGTCCATCCAGAATATAGTAAGGACTGACTTCATAGAATTTATTACTATAGTAACCTGCGAAGGGCTGTTCTGCTCCATCTACAACACCTGTAGACAGTGAAGAGTAGAGTTCACCCCAGTCAATGGGTGTGGGTTCGATTCCCAGAGCTTTAACAGTGTCAGTCATGACCTGTGTCTTGGGCACTCTCATTTTTCTTCCTTTAAGATCGGCCATACCAGTCATTGGATCAGAAGTAAAAAAGTTTCTGGCTCCTTCTTCTGTATAGAAAAGGGCAACCATTTTAGATCCGACTTCCTGTGGTTCTGATAAGTAAGACACTCCAATTTCACTCTCAAGAACAGACCAGAGGTGAGCTCTGTCCCGAAATGTATAGGGCATGCTGAAAAGGGTTAATTTATTGATATTATAATCGCTCAGTGAATTCGTGTTCCCTCTGAACATATCAATGGATCCACCACCAACCTGAAGAGCCTGCATAGATTCTTTTTCACTTCCAAGAATACCCGAGGTAAAAACCTGGATTTTCATGGCACCGCCGCTCAGTTCTGCGACTTTATCGGCAAAATAATAACCGACATCTGAAAGGGGATGTCCATCGGGGTTCAATTCTGCATAAGTTAATGATAACTCTGCAATTTCTCCCTCGGCAACTTCCTCGCTCTGTCCATTTGCCCACACCATCGTAGACATGATCATAAGAATAGCTGTGAATAATACAATTCCTTTTCTCATATAAGAATCCTCCATTTTAATTTATGTCCGAAGACCTTTAAATCCTATAATGGGAATTCCGTATCCACTCTATCGTTTGTCCTGAGATGCTATTGAATTGTATGAATCAGCTATGGAATTGTGCTTTAATACTATCCAATTGCACTAATTCCATTTTTTATGCTTTGTTTTTAGCGTTTTTATATTGGGTTGGTGTCATTCCTGTTTGCTTCTTAAAAAGAGTACTAAAGGAATTGGGTGTCTGGTATCCTACATCAAAGGCGATTTCCGTCACCGATTTATCCGTTGTATTGAGCAGGTTTTTTGCCTGATCCATGCGGATGGTTGTGAGGTATTCAGAATAGGAAGAACCGCTGCTTTTTTTAAAAACCGACTTAAAGTAAGATTCACTGATGCAGACAGCCTCCGCCACATCTTTGACAGAAATGGCTTCAGAGAAATGCAGATTGATGTATTCCTTTGCTTTTATTACCAGAGTTTGAGTTCTGTTTGAATGAGACCTGGAGACTATGTCAATCATTTCTGACGCTCTTGAAATTAACCACTCCTCCATCTGTGCCTGGCTTCGGATAATGGCCACTTCTGCAAATAGTCTTTTACTTAGAATCAACAGGGCATCCACCTCCCCTCCTCCGGAGATGGCTGATTCGATCATGGTACCCAGAAGTTCATAGACACGGACTCTTAGAAGATTCTCAGGTTCTCCTCCATATTGAAGGAGCTTGGAAATATATAACCTCAGCTGCTTCTCCAAATTGTCCTGGTCACCCATCCTGATAGTAGTCAGAAATGCATTTTTCTCTTTCATTGGATATTCATTTTGAATTTCATGATCCTGAATATCGGCAATATGTATAACCTGGCCACCCTTTATACCATAAGCAAATTCCACAGCATTAAGGGCTTCATGGTAGGAATTTTTAAGATCTGAAAGACCGCTATAGGAACGGCCAATTCCGATATTTATATAATTATTTGTTTTGATTGATGATTTGACGGTCTCACAGATTCTTATTGTTTCACTATGACTGTTCTCGGAAGATACATAGAGGCACAGTCCCAGCATGTCTGTTCCAATAGACATTAAAATAAAATTATTTTTACCGACAATGTTTTCAAGGAGTGAAGAGATTGCTTTGACAGAGGAATCATTGGTGAAGCGAAATATTGTCTGATGTTCATCCCTGTCCTGTTCTCTCATGACAATGAATGTATTGATATCACTGGGAATCTGTAGAAGCTCCAGCATTTCCGAAACCTGCTGATGCATATGAACATCGATAGAGAAATCCTGAATGAGATCCTCTCTGATATAGGAAACAACCTTCTGCATCCTCTTTCTGCTTTCTTTTATATCCAGGGCCACTCCTGATCCCAGAAAGGAAACACTTCCCAATGATCCAACGTAATAGATCCACCACTGCTGCAGCAAGGCTCCTAAAAAAAAGGAGAGACCAAAAATCAACTTACCCGTATTATACAAATATACTTTTTTCATACTGATCTTTTTGTTTTGACTATAAAGATTGACCCTGTGCATTTTATTCACAGAGTCGATTATCAGTACCAACGCCAGAATCATATAGACAATAATTGTGACCTCTCTTCCATAAAAGGGCGCGGTCATCTGGGGAGTGACGGTATCATAGGCATTAAAGCTGCCGATTGTAAAAATGGGAGCGGAGCCCACTGTAGTCAAAACATTGAAGATACAATAGACGGTACCCAGAAACGCTCCCATAACAAAGAGAATCCCAGACCGTTTCTTCTGTTCCTCCTCAGGGCGGGAAAAGTCTGCCAGAATGACCATGGGAATCGTAATTGTACTGAAAAGCAACGAGCGGATATTATTTATAATCAATGGAATGGGATGAGGACCGGATAATATCTGCAGGGGCCTGCCAAAGAGAAAGATACAAAATGAGATGAGAAAAATTGTAAAATGCTTCTTCGAACTGGATTGAGATTCTTCAATTAAAGCAAAGTAGAGGAAGTAGATAAAAAGAAAAAGACCCGAAACAAAGGGACTTATGATATTTCCAACGATTTTCAGTACAGGCATAGTGAGGATAATAATAGCATAACAATCTTCAAATTGTCATAAAGAACATGACACTAGGAAAAGCCTTTCGTATGAGCTAATAAAAAAAGAGCAGCCCTGGAGCTGCTCTTGATAAAAGTGAAAACAGATCAACCCCGGTTTCGTCCTCTCCCCTGGGATGTCCCAGCGGTGCTGGAAACCTGGCGCTGAAACGCCCGTAGGTGATTCTGGGATGCATTTTTCAACAGAGTAAAGACTTCGGCCACATCTTCAGGAAGATCCTGTTTCAGGAATTTCTCATACATGGCAATATTATTGATCTCTGCCTGAACGGCAATTTCTGCTGCTTCCCGGAGAGTCTCGGGCAGAACGATGTGGTCTGCTGTATTGATAATAGGAACACTGATTTGATAATCTTTGTACAGTCCCTCCAGCCAGGAGATATGTGTTTTCTCTGATTGGGCTATATTCGAATAGGGCCTGGTCAATCCGAACTCTTCCATGAGGGCCTCATATTCGGCCAGAGCCATATGTTCATCTTCCAATGCATATTGCAGCATCTCTTTCAGAGAATAATCAGACTGATTTTCTGCACCGGCTGATCCGAAATCACCGGCAAACACCATTCCATTTAAAATGACCAAACCAGCAAATGCTAATGATAAAAAATTCTTGTTCATATTGAACCTCCGTATCTTTGATATTGAAACAATACACAGTAAAAATAAATAAAATATAAACGATATATAGTTATTTATGAATATATTGAAAAATGGTCTTGCATCTTGTTTTAAAACATATTATTTTTCATATATATTAATTATGGAGATTTTTAATGATGAAAATTCTTTCTTTCCTGCAAAAGAATCTCAGTTGGACAGTACCTCTCTTTATGGCCGCCGGATTTTTAACAGGCATTGCTCTCGATGATCCTGATCCCTTAAAAAACATGATACTGCCCCTCACCTTCCTTATGGTATACCCCATGATGGTGACGATGCAGTTCAAAAAAATATTTGAGGGGGGAGATATAAAAGTACAGCTGGTCACACAGCTTATCAATTTTGGCCTCATCCCCTTTATTGCCTTCTTCATAGGAAAGGTATTCTTTGCAGACCAACCCTATTTTGCATTGGGATTTCTGCTTGTGTCTCTTTTACCGACCTCAGGTATGACCATTTCATGGACAGGAATGTCCAAGGGAAATATGGAAGCCGCTGTTAAGATGACAGTCTTTGGTTTATTGATCGGGTCTCTGCTGACACCCTTCTATATTCAAACCCTCATGGGAGCAACCATAACCATTCCTGTTGTGAAAATATTCACCCAGATTTTAGTGATTGTTCTATTGCCCATGCTCCTGGGGAGTCTGACTCAGACCCTTCTCATTAAAAGATATGGCACAGAAAAGTATCAAAAACAGATCAAAAAACGTTTCCCTCCGGTATCATCGCTAGGGGTTTTACTCATGGTCTTCGTTGCCATGGCTTTAAAGGCAAAATCCATCATGTCTGATCCTGTCTCATTTATATCCCTGATTCCACCGCTCCTTATCCTTTATATACTGAATATCCTGATCAGCACCATTATCGGAAAAACATTCTTCAACAGAAGAGACGGTCTTGCCCTGGTGTATGGAACCGTATTGAGGAATCTTTCCATCGCTCTGGCCATAGCTATGACATCCTTTGGAAAAGAGGGGTCCCGAATTGCCCTGGTGATTGCATTGGGTTACATCATTCAGATACAGATTTCAGCATGGTACGTAAAACTGTCTCCCAGGATCTTCGGTGATCCTGGAGATGAATCAAATGAAAAAAAGATTCTCCAGGAACAGAAAAACTGAGAATCAGGGCAGGTTTTTATCCAGCTCCGCCTTCAGTGATTCATAGGGATAAGCGCCTTGAAGGCGCATCAACTGTTTGCCTTTATGGAACAGCATGATGGTCGGAATGGACTGGATGGAGTATCCGGCAGCAAGGGACTGTTTTTTCTCTGTATCGATTTTAACGGCAACAATCCGGCCTTTGTACTCCTTCGCCAGTTGAGCAATGATTGGGCTTACCATTTTACAGGGACCGCACCAATCGGCATAAAAATCCACCAGAACAGGCAGGTCGCTTGTATTGATCAGATCCTCAAAATTGGGGGGGAAATCAGACATATGAACTCCTTATACCCGTAAAATAAGGGATGGAAAGGACGGGGGCAAGAAAAGAATATAGAAACTTTCCCGGATGGGGACAAATTGCTTATAATGAAGGCAGGATATTCTTGAATAAAGAGCAGACTGTTTGTGTACACTTGAGTTCTATTGTTCATGTCCCAAACAAACACGGCATCCTCTGGAATGAACAGGGAGACCTGTTGTAAACTGCCTCCTGTGTGAGGAACCCATGAAAGAAGAAGATTTAGAACGGGTCAGCGGCGTATCCCGCTACCATGAACGCATGTGGATAGAGAGGGATGATCAGGACAAAATCAAGCAGGTCTATGACGGCGAACTCAAACCCATTGAGACGATGATGCTTTACCGCTCTTTTGAATGTGAAACCCAGGAGAATGGCTTTCTTTACAAGGGAGAGTTTATCGAACTGGAAAATGCCCGGGAATACGCCCGAAAACGCTCCCAAGGGTATCAACGCCGGAATTACGGACATACCAGAGAGGAGGTACTGTAAAGACAGCCCCCCCCTCTTATAGAGGAAGGAAACTATCTTTTCACACGGCCTGTTATGCTTCCATTTTTCTGAGCCATCACTTCTTCATAACTGGAGTAATTAAAGTCCCCTTAGATGGAATGACAGAGACAGGACGAGGCCACTGCAAATTCCAATGCATCCCTGGGTGAATCTTTAAAATCCCCGCTGAGTCCGTAAATCAAAATGTCAGACCTGATCCATCCCAACCCCTCCTTCAGCTGGTTGAGAGAGATTGCTGATCCCTATATGAATGAGTTTCACAATCAGGTGAACGAGACCCTGCATCTGGCGGTGCTTAAGAATGACGAACTCTATTATCTGAATAAGTGGGATACCAGCCGCAGCCTCAGGGTTGTGATACAGTCCCGCACAGGAGGGCACGCTCCCCTGCACTGTACAGGCCTGGGAAAGATGCTTCTTGCGGGACAGGAACAAAGTTATCTGGATGAGGTGATTCCCAAACTCAAATTTGAAGGCTTCACAAAAAATCAAAAAGTCATTGCCGCGATCAGTATTACCGTGCCCCAGGTGCGCCTTACCCCGAAGAGGAAACCAGAATTGCTCAATGAAATAAAGGATATAGCCGGAAATATTTCAGATGAGATTCGAGGGAATGAGGGAAACCTGTATCAGAGATGATCTGAGTCTCTTTTCAGGCAGGGTTCCCCTATTTGTGTCTTCTGAGCCTTTGATGCAATATCTCATGAATGGCCTAGTTCAACTCATTTTTAAGGATTGGTTTTTGCACTATCTGTACTAGGACAGCAGAATGAAAATTTCAAAATTTAAAAAGAGATTTAAGACTCATTCTTCCGAAGAAACTCAATGATCCTGCAGGATAAACCTTGTTTTGACCTTACAGATACGGGGCAAATCCTTCACAGGCCACGGTCCAGCTCCCATCATCGGGGAATCCCGGAGCATGACCTTCACTGCCGTCCCAGCCGCCCGCCATCATTGCCGTTGCCAGAAGGAGCGCTCCATTGCCGGGAAGGTAAAGGGGCAGAGCATCATGTCCCTCCTGCCGGTTATGACCGTTGAAGAGATATAAATTTTTGGGACCGTCCATCAAAAGAGCATCCACAGCCTCTTTACGTCGGCCCAGTCTGGCCAGAGTCATGGCCATGGATGGGAAATCCCAGCCCCACATTGTTTCCATCTGCCAGTGGTCAATGACCGCATCATAACTGTTGGACATGATCTGAGGGTCCACCGTCTGAAGGGGTAGAAATCCGTAAGCCAGCAGCATGGAGGGGTGATCGGTTCCATAACGTCCAAAGCTGTCACTACACCGCTCATGGGCGGCATAGCGTTGGTGTTTACCATCCAGAGGACAGCTGCTGAGACCTGCAAGGACCTCTTCCCATCGGGAGGGAACCGCTTCTCCCAGGCGCGTCTTCCACTCGATGGCCGTTTTCAAACCCCAGCGCCAGTATTCCAGCTCAAAACAGGGATTCAGAGTCTCTTCGGGGTCATGATTTTCCTGAGCCGGAATAAGGGGAGGCCCCAGAACATACCGCCCTGTGTCTTCATCCCAGATCGCATAATCAGCCATAAAGGCAGCGGTTTCAAAGACTCTTTCCCCATAGTCTGAAAGTAGCTTTTCAGTAGGATTCAATCTATAAAGCAGCTCTGCAAAAAGAATCATATGGGGCTGCTGCCAGCAGAGCAGAGTTCCGATCTGAGAGGGGCTGTCCTTGCCAGAAGGATCAGTCATCTTCGGCCAGCGCCCCCCTTTATACCCCTGCTGCACCGCCCGATCCCGGGCACCCGGAAGTATGTCCTGATACCAGGAGAGGCTCTGCTCGACAAGGCTGGCTCTGTTCCAGAGAAGGCCGTGAAGGGCATGCCAGACATGCATTTCCAGATGAAATTTTCCGTACCAGCTGTTGCAGGTCAGCCCTGTTTCCGCCGGCGGCAGGGATCCCAAACTCTGAATGGCCAGCAGGTACTGAGACAGAATAATCCGCCGTTCCAGTTCAACCGCCCTCTTGTCCCGGCTTCCTTCAAAAGAAACAGCGGCTCCCACAAACCAGAACCGATTCCACCACAGGGCACTCGCATCAGCGGTATCCTGGAAGTCCTCTGAGCCCTTCAGAACCCCGGCTCCGGGAGATACAGGAGAGAAGCAGATGGTGAATTCCATGACAGTACGGTCTGTTGTAAAAACCCAGTGATGATCTGCTTTTTGTACCGGCTGAACATTCCCTTCAGGAGAAAAATCCAGGCTCACAGAATACCTGGATTCGTCCATGATTCTTTCAATCAGATAGGAAGAAGTTGACCGGCTGTTCAATGTGGAACTGTGGAGACTGTTTTTAGACCAGTCGGATCCCTCCATTTTATGCGAGGCATAGGGAAATCTGAGATCGAGACCGATTTCACCCTCTGCCAGAAGAGGACTTTCTATGCGTACAGCGATCATATCCTTGTCAGGGTGGCAGACCGTCTCGACCGACACGGACTGCCCATCATGATGAAAACGGCTGTGCAGCTGCCCTGTCCAGAGGTCAAGAGTCTGCTCCACCTCTGTAATATGGGACTCCAGAAGATCCTCAGACGAGGGGCCTCCCGGTGAGTCGGGATGGTCGGTAACAGAATCAAAATACAGACCGATCTTGCCCAGATGAAAACGGTGCGGGTTAACACGCAGACCATTGTAGAGTTCTTCCTGCCCCTCCGAATCGGACATGTAACCTACAGTCCTGCCGACGCATTGATACTCTTTAAGACGCAGATCATTATCATTTTCAGGGGCCTCCGGATAGGAGTGGAGCCCCCATTGGCTCATGGTACAGAGGGGGATTGATCCCGCGGGATGATCGCCGCAGGTCTGCAGGCCGGTAAAATCGGCTGTAAAGGCAAAATCTCCATTCCCCACGGAAAGGGGAGCCTGGGGATTCCAGCTCCGGCTGACGGGATTATGCCTGCGGACCAGGGCTTCTCTGTCTATTCTGCTCATACTTTCTCCCTGATGTGTACCGGAATGAGACCATCCGCCGACTCTTTCACTTCCTGAAAAACAAAACGTTCCAAAGGTGTTTTGTTGGGAGTATGATAGGTCAGCTGAAGCTTTCCTGAAAAATCTTTGAAGACCATTCCATGTCCTCCATCCAGAGAGATCAGAGGCGTATGATTCTGCCGCCAGGGCCCCGTAATGAGGCCGCTGTCAGATACAGCACAGCCCATGGCATAACCCTGCTGCCCCAGACTGGACCAGAGCATCACAAGTCTGCCGTCTGCCTGGAGATGCAGAAAAGGACCGTCTGTCACCCGGGCATCAGAGAGTCCCGAACCGTCACGCCGTTCCAGTGTTTTCGGCCAGAGAGCAGCAGATGCCTTGAAGAGAAGCTGGAGCTCCCCCGTGGCATGGCTTAGATCCGAACTCAAAGGCATTGCATAAATCCCACCGTCATGGGCCTGGACCCATTCATGACAAAAGACCATCCAGGGGAATCCCTGGAGATCGATAAAAAGGGTTCCGTCCAGACACTCCCATCCATCAGGAGTGACCGCGCCGTTTATCAGGGGTTCAAAAGGACCAAGAATTGAATCAGAGACCAGAATCTGAGTCCCTCTTCTGCAAGAATCGGATGTGAAGGTAGCAAAAAGGTAAAACCGCCCTTGGTAAATATGAAGTTCAGGAGCCCAGAAATCATGGGTACCCCAGAATCCACCGGATGGTGAAAAGACCTGATAAGGCCCTTCGAAATTCTCCAGATCTGTACTGGAATAAGCATTAAAACCTACCCCCGGCTGGTTCCATGGATTCTCGTCGGTGGTTCCGAATAAGTAATATCGATCTTCCGAAATGACTGGAACGATAAAGGGATCGCGTATCTGAAGATTTTTTCTATGGATCAATGGACCACCCCCTGCTTCCTTTTGAAAAAAAATCACCCTATAAAGGCCAATTAATATTAATTTTGAGCTTTTTAAGAATGCAGGAACAGTAAATGAATCCTGTTCCTGCTGAAGTCTTATTTGGAAATCAATCTGAGAAGAAGATCGTGAATTTGCTCACCACCTTCCTTCGGGCTGATCTGACCGAAAGCAACTCTCTGATAAATCAGATACAGAGTACTGTTGAACTCGGTATCATTGGGAACATGGTCTGTTTCCATAGAGGAGTGAGGTCCGGCCACGGACATATAATCAAGAATCTTCTGGTCTGCCTTGCTGGTGGACCCTGCCGCACGGGCGGTGGTAGATGCGGATGATCCTCTGTTGCTTCCCAGAATGAGGGCGGCATCAGGATCATTGACCAGAAAGTTGATGAATTTAGCCGTTTCCAGGGCATTCTTTGAATCTTTATTCACGGTGTAGAACTGACTGGGAGCCTGCCACAGGGACTTTGCAGCAGCGGCACCGGGAAACTCGATAAGATCCAGTTCATCCGTTGTCGCAGCCTGATATCCGCCGAGCTGGCTGGTAAAAAGATAGGCGATTGCCACTTTTCCTGCAATCAGTGATGAGGTGTCGGCATTGCTTTCGGCATATCCTGATGCAATATCTGCGGGGGGAATCAGACCGCTGTCTCTAAAATCCTTAAACAGCTCAAGGTATTTCTGCGCGGCTGCCGCTGTGACGCTTGTCGTTTTACTGTCAGCATTAAAAAGAGGAGTACCGTTGAAGCGGGTCCAGTATCCGAAGGGAGTGGAACTGCTGGACATGACTCCGATATCCTGCATGGGATAAGTACCGGCAGGCAGTTTGGACTTGAGCATAATCAGGTAATCCCGGAACTGGGCATATGTCATTGATGTTGCTGGAAGAGAAGCACCAGCTTTTTGGATCATTGTCTTGTTGTAAACCAATGAGGGCATGGTAACCCCGGTGGAAATACCGAGCAGTTTGCCGCGGATTGTTCCGGAGGCAACGGCACTGGGGTCAATAACAGCGACCTTGATGGCCGAACCGGCATACTGATCCAGGGGAAGAAGAACATCTGCATAGTCGTAAATATTACCTCCCATCTGAATGATATCGGGTCCGTTGCCACCGGCAAGCTGAGTATCAACTTTTACAAAGTGGTCCCCCGCTCCACCGGAGACCTCGGGGTTCACCCTGATTCCAGGATTTCGGGATTCATAAAGATCGATGGCTGCCTGGCTGATTGTGACTCTTTCACCGCTGCCCCAGTAGGCCCAGCGGATTACAGTTGTTCCATCATCCGCTTTGATACTATCAGATGAGCCTGTTGCGAAGACCATTGCCATTCCTGTTATAAACAGAAACATTGCCAATAAAAACTTTTTCATGATTTCCTCCATATATTCTTCAGGGACATTACTATCCCTTGATTCCAGTAGTGGCTATTCCTCTCACAAAATATTTCTGCAAAGAAAAGAATAGAATAAAAGCGGGAAAGAGAGAGAGAACCGACATGGCGAACATGGGTCCCCAGGAAGACATCCCCGATGCATCCAGAAAGAGCCTCAGTCCCATAGGTACGGTATATTTATCAGGTGATGTCAGGTAGAGCAGTTGATTAAAAAAATCATCCCAGGTCCATAGAAAAGAGAAGAGAATTGTTGAAATCAACGCCGGAGTCGTCAAAGGCAGAATGATCCTTGTATAGATTCCGAACTTGTTACATCCATCGATAGTAGCCGATTCATCAATATCCCTGGGAAGCCCGCGGATAAACTGCACCAGCAAAAAGATAAAGAAGGCATCCGTGGCAAAAAACTTGGGAACCACAATGGGCAGAAATGTATTAATCCAGCCGAAGGTGCGGAACATGATATAACGGGGTATTGTTGTGACATGAGCCGGGAGCATCAGGGTTGTCATCATGACCACAAACCACAGTTTTTTCCCGACAAAATTGAGCCTTGCAAATGCATAGGCCGTGAGAGAACAGAACATGACATTGGCCAGTGCACTGAGAAAACAAATGATAAAACTATTCAGAAAGAAAGTATCAAATCCGACAATTCCAATCCCCAGCCATCCTTTGGTATAGTTTTCCATGGTGAAGACCTGGGGCATTATTCCCGGATCTGAGAAAATCATATTACTGGGTTTGAAGGAGGCTCCGATGAGCCAGAGGATAGGATATAACATTCCCAATCCCAGTACGATTATGAATAAATTGGTAGAAAGTCTGTTGATCAGGCTTGGTTTTCTCATGCTGCTTATTCTCCGCTTCCGTAGGAAACCAGGGAACCTGATGCTTTAAAGGCCAGAGCAGTCAGAACTGCAATGAGTACAAGTAGGCTCCAGGCCATGGCCGCGGCATAGCCCATTTCTGAGAAACCGAAACCTTTAATATATAAATAAAGACTGTAGAACATCGTGGTATCCAGAGGACCACCGGAACCGCCCGAGACAATATAAGCCTGGGTAAAAGACTGGAAAGCACTGACCATCTGCATTACAAAGTTAAAGAAAATAATCGGAGAGAGTCCGGGCAGAGTGATCATAAGGAACTGCCGCACCTTACCGGCTCCGTCAACACTGGAGGCTTCATAGTATTCCTGAGGGATCTGCTGCAATCCTGCCAGAAAAATGATCATCGGTGATCCGAACTGCCAGATAGCCAGCATAATCAGTGTCATCAGTGAATATTTGGGATTGGATATCCAGGCCGGCAGATCTGTCAGGCCGAATACATTGGCTAAAATAAGGTTCAGAAGTCCGTCACCTGCAAAGATCCGTCTCCACAGTACGGCGATAGCGACAGACCCACCCAGAAGTGTCGGAATATAGTACAGGGTTCTGTATAAGGGAATAAGGCGCAGCTTCTTGTTCATCAGCATGGCCACGGCCAGAGCAAATATCAGCTTCAGAGGGACTGAAACAAATACATATTTTAAGGTGACAAAGACTGAATTCAGAAAACGTTCATCTCCGCGGATCTGATCATTTCCTCCAAACATAACAATAAAATTCTGCAGACCGACCCACTCTGGGGGCTGGCGCAGATTATATTTCGTAAATGAAAGGAAAAGAGAAAAGAACATGGGATACAGTGTCAGAGCAAAGAATCCAATCAGCCAGGGAGTCAGAAAGGCATAGGAAGTGAGGTTCTCGCGTAATTTCCTATTCATTCTTCAATATTTCTCCATATGACTGAATATGCATTTTTTAGATTTGGGCTGTATGGTTTGAAAGTAGACTGATACTTCTCTAATTTTAGAACCGGATATTGATAAGTCATAACTTAGGGTACTATGGAAAAAGGTATAAAAGGTTTGCATAAACAATCCATTTTTTTAGCATTTTCGCTCACGCGTAAAGTTTCCCGAATGATGAACCCTTTATTGTTTTTTTCTCTGAGGCTATAGTTCTTATAGAGAGAAAAATCAGAAACTATTCCTGTCCTTAAGGTGGAAAACGTGTCACTTGTGTATTGCAATTATGGTCTCAGAGATTACAAAACAAAACCTATCATAATAAATACAAGGGGATATTGGGAATTTCAGCTGACCCTCTCAGGAAACAACAAATTAACAAAGCTTGGGAATGAACCGAAAACCTGGAAAGACAATCATAATTTCTGGATTTCCACCCCGGATTCAACACACGGCTGGACATCTACCGATAGAGAGCCCTCTGAAATTACTGTTTTTCATTTTTCTGAAGTACCCGAATCACTGTCCAGGATTTTTCAGGGACGTAAAACCATTTCCGCTTCAGTCGATCTAAAATCTCTTGCTTCGATCCTGTTAATGGCAAATGAAATGGCTCCTCAGGTCTTGTCTCCTGGCTATTCCAGTATTCTGGAGTTTGAAATCTGCTGCCGTCAGCTCTGCATCCTCTTTCTCAGAAATTACGAGGACCGACTGGAAAGCATTCCCTGGAACCACCATATACAGGTCGTCAGTGCCTCCATCGCCTGGTACTGCGCCCATATGAATGAAGGAATCGGGATTCAGGAAACTGCTGAAAAGATGGGATACAGTGTCAGCCAGCTGAGAAAAATCTTTATTAAAACCAGAGGGATCGGACCTAATAAAATATTTGAAAACTGCAGGATGAACCGTGCGAAGGAGCTGATACAGCATGGTACCATGTCAATCATCGACATATCGATGGAATGCGGATACAGCAATCAGAGTTCCTTCTCCAGAGCATTCAAAAAATATTATGATCAGACACCGATCAATCTCAAAAAGAACACGATACCCATGTACTAAGAGGTTTTCATCGTTCTGTGAAATAGAAAAATGAGCGAAAATGCTAAAAATGGAACTTCCTGGACCTCTTCCAGACTGTAAAGAAACAGTTCAGAAAACAGATCTTCAATCTTTACTTCATTCCATGTAAATCGAAAAGCAGATTCCATACCCGAATAACGGTCAACTTCAGTGGTTTTTTTATAATTTTTGCTTATCAAGAACTTCATTAACAGCAGCAATCAATTTTTCTTTATTCAAAGGTTTTGCCAAAATTTTTTTAATTCCTATTTGCCGTATTCTTTCTTCTGATATTTCATTTATATATCCGGTGCAGAGGATTATCGGGGTGTTTTCCCTCAGCTCCAGAATTGATGCAGCAAGATTCTCTCCTGTAACGTCAGGCATCATCTGATCGGTGATTACAACGTCAAAGAAATCTGGTTTCTTTGAAAAAATATTTAACGCCTCAAGTGGGTCAGAAGTTCTTGTAACATGACATCCACGCCGTAGGAAAATATTTTCTACCATTTTCGCGATGGGTTCCTCATCGTCTACAAATAAAATATTTACCTCTCCGGAGGAGATCTCCGTAGATTCCGTACTTTTTTCCTTACTGTCAATATCGTCAGTTACATGAAAATATATATTGATGGTGACACCTTCTCCGGTATTACGTTCAAGAGTCAAACCACCTTTATATTTCGATATAATTCCGTGAACTACAGATAGACCCATTCCTGTTCCTTTCCCTTGAGCCTTTGTTGTGAAAAATGGATCAAAAATTAAATCAATTATATCATCAGGTATCCCTATACCATTGTCTTTTGTACTGAGTTTGATGTAATCACCAGGTTCTAATTCACCGGTAACAGTATTCAGAGGATTGCTCAGATGGATGTCTGAAAGGCCTATTTGTAAAGTTCCGCCATGTTCCTCCATGGCATGCCACGAATTTGTGCAAAGATTCATCATAATCTGATGTATTTGGGTCGGGTCGGCAAGAATATAAGAATCACTGTCAATGGATTGCTTTACCTTGATGTTAGATGGTAAAGACGCCCTGAGAAGTTTGATCGTCTCTTTTATCAGCACTTTGGGTTGAAGTGGTCTGATAATCTGCTCAGTTTCTCGACTGAAAGTAAGAATCTGTTGCACCAGACTTGTTGCTCGATCAGAAGCCCTCTGTACCTCTGTGAGATATTCTATAACTTCTGGAGATTTGGCATCAGCCTTGGCCAGCTCAGTATAGCCAATGATGGCAGACAGAATGTTGTTAAAATCGTGGGCTATTCCACCGGACAGAACTCCCAGAGCCTCCATCTTCTGCGTTTGTAACAGCTGCTTTTCGAGTTCTTTACGATTTGAAATATTAACAGCTATCGACCTGCTTTCAATAATATTACCGTCAAGATCCTTCACTGATTCAACAGAAAGACTTACCCAGATTGGTTTTCCATCTGAACTTATCATCTGCAGCTCTTCATCAACTATTGATTCTCCCTGTTTAAACCTTTCTGATATTTCCTTTGCTTTCTCTTTGCCATTGGGAGACTCCATATAAAGATCCAGAACATTCATTTTCTCTAATACTTCCGCTGTATAACCAAGCATTTTTTGCGCGCCCACATTACAACGTTTAACTCTTCCTTCCTTAGCATCAATTGTGAAATATGCAGATGGGGCATTATCAAAAAGTTCCCGGTACTGTTCCTCACTTACTCGTAATTTTTCAGTTATAGATAAAAGATCCGATGTTTTTTCCTTTATTCTCATTTTCAAAAATAGGGACAGACCAATAAATATAATAATGAAACTGGCCAATCCTCCGATAGTTTGTTTTAGCCAGGTCGGGGTTCCGTATGGAACTGGTTCTTCGGCAAACCATTTCGCCAAAGATCTATAATAAAAGGATTCGCGGTCGATTTTCATTTTTACTAGATGTTTATCAAGAGCACTAATAATCAATGGGTTGGAATTTTTTGAAGCAGCAAAATGTAACCGTGTTGGATGAAAAATAATACCTGTTTCCCTAATGTTAGACGACATATGAGCAGCTCCATAAAACCTGTTGACAACAGCCGCATCTACTTTTCCTTCTGCCAGTAATTGAAATACTTTGTGATAATCGGGGAGTAAAACCAGTTCACAATTTAACCCGAACTGCATCAAATGCCCTTTGAGGGCATCAGCCTGAACCGATTGGTTTAATACGGCAACCTTTTTACCAGTAAGATCAACTATGGAATTGATTTTTGATTCGTTTCCGGTATAGATCTGAAACCAGTCGGAGAGTACAGGCTCTTTGTTGAAATTCCAGCGATTCCTGCGCGCCTCGCTAAATGCCACATCAACCATGATGTCTATTTCTGAATTATCCAAGGCTGACAAGCACTCGTCCCAGGTACCCAATTTATATTTAATCTTCCAACCTTCTACCCGACCAATTTCTTCGATGAGCTCCACAAAAAAACCAGCTGGCTGATTGTCCTTATTCAAAAAAACCTTTGGCTCATTTTCATAGACCCCAACAGTAATCACAGCAGGTTCAGCGACTAGGGGAGAACAAACAAACATGAAAACCAGCAAGATGGCAGCCATCCACCCGGAATATACATTATTAGTTCGAAAACTCATTTTGTTATCTCCTTTGACATAACCTCATCTGACTATTTTCTTATCCAATGATCTTTGTCATCCTGTCTTCATGTCAAAGGACTTTCAATAGAGATAAAAAACGGTATACCCCATAGAAAAGATTCTTATCTTTCTGAAAAATTGGAGATAAGATTCAGGTTCCTGTTTTTTACTTCCCAGATCTCGGGTCCGGTAAAGGTCAATCAGAATACCAATTTAAACTTCAGGATTTTTGAAATTCATCATAGGCATTTTTTTCATAATTAAATTGTATGCAAATGAGAAGGATATTACAATCAGATATAAAAATCTTAATCACTTTGTATCCCAGAGATTGAGGCTTTGTAAGCTGTGAGAACTTCCGCTATAATTCTAAAAAAAGAACACTGATAATTGTCTTTATACAATCAGAGGTAAGAGAGTGTGTTCCATTTTTCCAATCGTATGGAACTCTCTGACTGATCTGGTGTTTGACAAAATCCCTACACTTCCTTCCTGGAAATAATCACCAATTGAAAATATCTGAGACTAAATCGTTTGGGTGCATCTGGGGGAGAGGTCAACTGAGGCACTAAAATTATTGAAACAGAAAAATCCAGTTCATAAAAAAGTTAAATATTCTGATTTTTAGAGCTTATATAAAACGCATTCATTTTGGTGAATTTAGAATTCATCCTTTACAATAATAAACTTGAAATAATTCAGTCATCATTTCTATCTATTGTTCGGGGGACTAATGAATAAAAGGTACTGTATACTCTTATTCTGTTTTGCTACTACCATAGGAAACCTTTTATCTGGCGAAACAATTTTAAATAATGACCATACAACATTATTACCTGTAGATAATGTAATTCCCGGAATAACTAAAGTTGAAGAAATTAATGAACTGGGTAAATATGTTCATTTTACAGATGGCAGTGGAAAACTTGTAGAAAGCTATAGACTTGCTGGCAGCACAGTTTATTACGAACAGGGCATTATTACAAAAATAAAGGGTAATAAAAGTTTTGCCCTTCCTCAACACTGGAGAACACTGGGTTTAAATTGGGATTTGGACACGGCCTCACCGAAGTCGATCTTTTTAGAATCAATATCCCCGCATTTCCTATCGATATTTCAATAACCCTATGGGGCCATTCTGATTCATTTGATTATGAATCTGGTATTTTGATGGAATTCGTCGGGCGGGACTCATCCGCTTGTGGATCCCGGCTGAAAGAAAAGACTCAGAATTAAACCTGATAGAAATCTAATATTTTCTTGTGTTTATGCTTTTCTTTATTGGAATAAACTATAATGAAAAAGGAATCCTTTAGAATCAAAATTGGAGAATAATCAGTTGAAGAAAGATTTTTCAGATCTTATTGCCCTTGGCTGGAGAGAGTGGATATCCTTTCCTGATTGGGAAGTCAGCAATATCAAAGTCAAAGTGGACACTGGTGCAAGAACATCTTCACTTCATGTGGGAGAACTGGAATATTTTGAAAAGGATTCTAAAAGCTGGGTCAGTTTTGATATCTATCCCTGGCAGAAGACCTCCAGGGAGAATATTCAGATATCGGCTCCTGTCACTTCGTTCAAATATGTTAAAAGTTCTTCTGGCTGCCAGGAGAAAAGACCGGTCATCATAGCCAGGCTGATTATTGCCGGGCAGGAAATTATGACAGAACTGACTCTGACCAACAGGTCGACAATGGGTTTTAGAATGCTTCTTGGCCGAGGGGCCATAAAAAAACACTTTATGGTCATTCCCGGGAAGTCTTATCTGGGTGGTAAACCCCCAATAGAAATCAGAAGAAAAAATAGAGGAAGAATCTAGACATGTCAGTCAGGATAAAAAACTCCAGCTTCGAAATTGCAAATATGATTGTAAAGGCTGGAACAAAAGCAACTGGAGAATTACCTCTGGTAAAGCTGGTGACAGGAAACCAGATATCCATCCCTCTCTATATATTCAATGGTTCTGAACCAGGGCCGGTACTATGGATTAGTGCGGCCATTCATGGAGATGAAGTGGCTGGTGTGGAAATAATCAGGCAAGTGATGGAGAAGATAAATCCCAAAAAGCTATGCGGTACATTGATCACAGTACCCATTGTCAATGTCCATGGCTTTCTGAACAAAGAAAGGTATCTTCCCGACCGGAGAGATCTCAACAGATCATTCCCGGGTTCACCGAAGGGTTCTCTTGCTGCAAGAATTGCCCATTTATTTATGACAGAGATCGTCAGCAGATGCGATATGGGTATTGATCTGCATACCGGCTCAAACAACAGATCAAATTACCCCCAGATACGTTCGGATCTTGATAATCCGGAGACCAGAAGATTATGTGAAGTATTCGGAGCTCCGGTCATGCTTCATTCAAAGATCCGTGATGGATCTCTCCGGGGTGCTGCCAGTGAGAAAGGTAAAAAAGTACTTCTTTATGAAGGCGGAGAAGCAAACCGCTTCAATTACGAAGCCATACGCTATGCTGTGAATGGTATCATGAGGATTCTGACAGACCAGGGAATGACAACTTATTTTACAGATCCTGTTGAGTCTCCCTGCCTGGAAAGCAGGAACAGTTCCTGGCTCAGAGCAAAGAAGAGCGGCATTGCTATTTTGGGCAGTGAGCTGGGAGAATCTGTCTATAAGGGACAGACACTGGGAATCATACATGACTCTCTTGGAAAGGGGCTGGGACGTATCATTGCTCACAGCACTGGTCTGATTATCGGAAGAAATATGCAGTCTCTGGTGAATCAAGGGGATGCAATTTATCACATAGCGGAGGTCTAAGACTGATGAAACTGGCAATATTATCCCGATCACCCCGGTGCTACAGTACTCAAAGATTAAAAATGGCAGCATTGGAACGGGGCCATCAGTGCAAAGTGCTGAACACCCTTAGGTTTGCTATAGATCTATCAGGAAACTCTCCTGATTTACAATTTCAGGGAAAACCACTTTCTGACTATGATGCCATAATCCCGAGAATTGGAGCATCCATAACATATTTCGGTACGGCTGTTGTGAGACAATTCGAACAGATGGATGTATATACTCCCAACACTTCCAACGGAATATCAAATTCCAGAGATAAGCTGAGGGCCACTCAAATTCTATCCCGCCACGACATAGGAATTCCTGCCACTACATTTGTCAGAGATCAGAAGGATGTCATTTCTGCCATAAAACGAGTGGGGGGTGCACCCGTTGTTATTAAATTGCTGGAAGGAACACAGGGCATCGGGGTGATTCTGGCCCCGGAACTAAAAGTGGCAGAGGCGATCATAGAAACCCTGCAAAGTACCCAGCAGAATGTTCTTATTCAGCAGTTTATTTCTGAAAGCCGTGGAAAAGACATAAGAGCTCTGGTTGTAGGAGACCGGGTTGTCGGTGCAATGAGAAGAAGTGCACAGGGAGATGAATTCAGATCCAATGTGCACAGAGGCGGCTCTGTTGAAGGCATTCAACTGGACCCTCTTTATGAGCAAACCGCCGTGAGAGCCGCTCAGATCATGGGTCTCAGGGTCGCAGGTGTTGATATGCTTGAAGGCAAGGATGGTCCACTCGTGATGGAAGTCAATTCTTCACCGGGACTGGAAGGGATTGAAAAAGCGACAGAATTGGATATTGCCGGATCAATCATTGACTATATTGCCAACCAAGTAGCCTTTCCTGAAATTGATGTAAGACAGCGCCTGACCATCAGTACAGGTTATGGTGTAGCTGAAATGCTTGTCAAGGAGGATAGTCATCTTGTTGGAAGCACAATTGCACAATCTGGTCTTCGGGATCTGGATATCACCGTTCTGACCCTCCACAGGGAAACTGAAGTCATTCCAAATCCGAGAGAAAGCCGTGTCCTTGAAGCCAATGACAAGCTTCTATGCTTTGGCCGGCTTGAGTCCATGCGCAGTATGATCCCGAAAAGGAAAAATCGGAGACAGAAGGTAAAAAAACTGCCTATAAGTTAATGAAAGCGGGTTTATACAGAAAATGATTGTCAATTCCAAAGTGTTTGGTTCTTATATTCAGGAGCCCCGTCTCGACTATGATGATCATTCTGGGAGGATAGATTTTATGAGTAACCCTTGCCTATTGATAATCGATGTACAACTAGGTTTTTCTGTACTGTAAAAACCACAAAAGAGATACTAGACGGTCTATCCTAAGACAGCTGATTGATTCCCACAGGCCCGGTCCCGATCCTTATTGAAATCCTTTAAGAACCTTTGCCTTCTGTTCCGCTTCTATCGCAATGCGGCTGACTTCAAAGACATGTTCCTGGGGAAGAGCCAGATCTGTTCCATCCAGGCAGTCTCTAATCAATTGAGCGAAATAGGGAAATCCTGTCTTCCCGGCGGCATTGATCATCTCCTGTCTGGTTCCATTGACCAGGTAAAGATTATCGCCGTCACTGCTTACACCGACATTGATATATTTTCTCAACTCGATATAACCCTTTGTACCGAGAATAAAGAGCCTGCCATCCCCCCAGGTACCCAGTCCCTCAGGTGTGAACCAGTCAAGACGAGTATATCCTGTGGCTCCAGACTCCAGTAGAAGAGTACAATCTCCAAAATCTTCCAGCTCTGGATAATCGGGATGTTTGTAATTTCCCACTTGACTATGAACAATTTCCGCTGTTTTTGATTTTGTATAGAAGAGCATCTGTTCAAATTGATGAGACCCGATATCACAGAGGATTCCGCCATACTGTTCCTTATTGAAAAACCAGTCAGGACGAGTCTCAGGAGCCAGGCGATGAGGGGCGATATTCATGATCTGAATAACATCACCAATCTCACCCTCCTCTATCAGCTGTCCCGCAAGGACGGCACTTTCCACCTGTAAACGTTCCGAGAAGCATATAGACCACTTCAGACCACTTTCAGCGACAGCGCTTCTGGCTTTTTCCAGTTTGTCGAGTTCCGTAAATCCTGTTTTGTCGGACATATAGTGTTTACCATGACTGAGAGCCTTCAGACCGACCTTCCAGCGCTCATTGGGAATGATGGATGAGAGGATCATCATGCTCTCTTTACTTGCATATACATCCTCCTCTGCTTTTGCCATCATCACTTTGGGGAATGATGCTTTAAAATTCTTCATCTTTTCCGGATCTTTATCCCAAACCATATCCAGAGTGGCACCAGCTTCAAGCATGTTCTGAACCATTCCGTTTATGTGTCCGTGATCGAGTCCAATGACTGATATGGGGAATTCCCCTTTTTCACAGGCTTTGGTCGCTGTTTTACAAACAGGTGAATATGTACTTCCATCTTTTGACATTCTATATCCTCTCTTTTTTTTCGGGTCTGCCCTGGTAGAATCAAAGGTAGAGTATAATTCCTAATATCGTGACAGAGCTAGAATTCTCCTGATTTTTACTGATTTTTCCCTCTGTTCATCAAAATCATGGTAGAAATTATACAATAACAGATGTAAATCTCTCATTTTGATTTTTCCAGATTCTGTTCATGTTTAAAAAAAGGGGTTCCTAATGAAATATAAAATAGATTTTGACCTTGAACTATACAAAGCCGGCTTGGGAAATGACTTCGTAAATACTTCAGTATCACTCGATGGTGATTAGATCTGTTACGCCTTTCATATTCCCATGGATAAATATTATATGGATTATTCATACCAGAGAAAAGTTCAGGCTGAAGCCAGAGACGTTGTGAACAGTCAGTTGAACCTTAATCTCATCAGAGACTTCGTCATCGATACGGGGGTTGTTCTGAATGCGTCTCTTTTTGGCGGGAAGCCAAACTATCACTCCAATTCAACACCCGTTCTGGTCCCTGTCATCAACGACCCATCAGACGTCGCTGCTCTTGCAAAAAGAATCGACTCCCTCTCGGATGAAGCTTTAATGCATGAAGGGATTCTGCAGAAGCATCACTGGGAAGCCGCTGAATTCTGGAAAAACAGCGAGGGAAGACCTCTTCAGGCACCGGCCAGTGAGGGAACAAAAGGAATCGCCACGGTATGCGGTCAGCTCTGTGGTGTAACCAACTTCCTGATGTGGCTAATATTGAATCCCGAAGAAATGAAAGAACTGACATCCCTGGTAGGAAGAACCTTTAAAAGATATATAGGAGCCTGCCGAGGATTTGAGGGTAAAGAAGATCTGAATCAACTATCTTTCGCATCAGATGTTTCCGGTCTTATGTCACCAGAGTTTTACGATGAGTTCTGTGCGCCCCATGAAAAAGATCTTTATGAGGAGTTTGCTCCTACGGGAATTCGCTATTATCACTCCGATTCCAATATGAAACAGCATGTGGGTATACTGGATAAAATAGGGGTTACCGACGTGAATATAGGCCCCATGATCTCGGTCGCAGAAATCATCTCCCAGGTTCCTGCCATGCGGATTCACGGACAGGTGCCCCCGGTACGAGTGCTCTGGCAGGGCTCCACTGATCTGGTTGTTGATTCTGTCAGGCAGGATATAAACGATATGACCAGTTCCGGAGCCGACCTCTCTCAGCTTGTAGTCTGTACAGCCGGATCGGTCAATCCGGGTACTCCCCTGGAAAATATAGAAGCCATGCTCTGGGCAGCGATGGAATTCGGGTTATTAAAAGGAAATGTCAAAGAGTCCTTGAGCTCCATACCTGTTGATTTTGACAGAAAAGAACATGTGAATCAAATTTCCTGATTCTCAGTCTCAAGATGGCAATTCAGCCGTTACGGATCACCCCTTGTTTTCTCCAGGGAGCCTCCCTACCACCGGAGGCATCATAATCTCATTTTTTAATGCAATAGCAGAGTTCCTGAACTGTATATTTAAATGTCTTATTGAACCTTGAACCAAAAAATCAAACACCGAGCTATCAATTTTGACCGACAAGATTCCTTTCCCGATCTAGAAAGCTGGGCTTTGATGAATACTCACTTTACATTCTGGAAGGGTTTAGAGCATCATGAGAAGAAATCTTTTTTATCCGGGTAGGAGATCAATAACATGACCGAAGAGTTTCAAATTGCCCTCATATTTCAAGACGGGATGGTTCTACAGAGAGATAAGAAGATCTCCCTATGGGGTTCCGGTCCTGATGATGAGGTGGTCACTGTCAGGATTCAGAACCGTCAAGCCCGGGCAGTCGTTCAAAAAAAGAAATGGATGGTCATTCTTCCTCCCCTGGAAACATCGGAATCAGAGACCCTGGAACTGTCCTGCGGGAACCGGAGGATTGTACTGCAGAATATTGCCGTCGGAGAGGTTTGGATAGCCGGAGGGCAGTCCAACATGGAGTTCTTTGTCCGGTATGATGAAGAGGCTGAAAATATCCTGCAAAGAGATGAAAACAGAAACATCCGTTTCTTTGACTATCCTGAGCTGGCCTACCCGGGGCAGAGAGAGGAACGGGACTACTCCAGGTACGGAGTCTGGAGGGTCTGTAATGCCTCTCATCTGGAATACTTCAGTGCGGTCGGTTACCACTTTGCAGACCGGCTTCATCGTGATCTGGGAGTCCCTGTAGGGATTGTCGGCTGCAACTGGGGCGGAACTCCCGCCTGTGCCTGGATGGATACTGACTACCTTGCAGACAATGACGGGAAAATATGGATTGAAGAGTTCAATAATGCCACCGCCGGTCTGGATAGGGAACTCTATCTGGAAAAATACAGATCCGATGCCGGTAATTTCAGAAACGATATCTTCTCCGATAAGAAAGGAGAGGCCTTGATGTTCGGGATGTCCCGGGAGGATCAACTGGCTTTTATGGAGTCACCTGACTTTTCCGAAGAGATAAATCCGGGACCCTTTGATAAATGCCGTCCTGGAGGGCTCTACGAGAGCATGGTCCGTGAAGTCGCACCCTACTCCGCCAGAGGAGTCCTGTGGTATCAGGGAGAGTCGGATGACAAGCATCCTGAGATTTACAGAACAGTACTGTCTTCGTTGATCCGATGCTGGAGGGACAGCTGGAATGAGGATCTGCCCTTTCTTTTTGTTCAGCTGGCGCCTTTTAAAGAGTGGCTGAAATGTTATGGCGAGACATATCCCATCCTCAGGGAGGAGCAGGAACAGGTCGCCGGTCATGTTCAGGATGTCTGGATGGCATCCATCATGGATGCCGGGGAAGAATGGGATATTCACCCGCGGAAGAAAAAACCAGTGGGAGAGAGGTTGGCTCTTCTGGCGGAGGGAAAGGTATACGGCAGGGACATTTTATGTGAATCACCTGTGTTTACGGATTATACCCTGGAACCGGGAAGACTGACATTGAGTTTCTGTCATGCCGAAGGTGGATTGTCAATAAAAGGAGAGAGCCGCCATATTTCTGCCCTGGAACTTCGTGTTCACGGCGCCGGTCTAGCTAATTTTGAGTCCCGAGTCGAGGGTGACAGCGTCGTCCTGACTCATAAAAGTCTGGTGCCGGAAAATCATGTGGAAGTCAGCTTTGCCGGGACTGATTATTGCGAGGTGAATCTTTTCAATGCGGCCGGACTCCCTGCCAGACCCTTCTCAATGACTGCGGGAAAAAGGGATTAGTATCATGGATAAGTTTGATATCGAACAGGTCCGGAGTAAACCTTTCCGGCACAACCGGATAGCCGTTCTAGGGGCCGAGATCAACGAGGCCTACCAGTCGGAGCTATGGCGGGGCATCGCGGAAGAGGCCGGTCGGTTTTCCAAGGATATCATCTGTTTTCTGGGGTCCCGGGGGAATACAGCCTTCAAGGATGAGGAGAAATCCACACCCTTCTACAGACTGGCCCATTCGGGAAATTTCGACGGTATCATCATTATCTCCTCCGCGGTTTCCACCTATCTCGGGCCGGAGCAGGTCCGTTCTCTCTTCGATTCCAGACCTCTGATTCCGAAAATATCCATAGGATTTCAGCTGGAAGGGGTGGGAAGCGTCTGCGTGGACGGGAGCGATGCCATGGGGCAGGTAACCGAACACCTGATCACCCGGCATCAGAGAAAGAATTTTGCGCTTATTGCCGGCCCCGAATGGCATCCGGAGTCGGAGCAGAGGCGTCTGGCTATTCTTCAGAAGCTGGATCAATACGGTTTAAACCTGGACCGGGACCTTCTCATTTTCGGAGGATTTGAAGTCAGTTCCGGGAGAAAATCCGTACGGGAACTTCTTGCCAGGGGGAAACCCATAGATACGGTGTTGTGTCTGAATGACCAGATGGCCATGGGGGCGGTTGCCGAACTGACCTCCCTGGGGATCTCCGTCCCCGATTCTATTGCGGTCTGCGGTTTTGACGGCATTGAAGAGTCTGAATACTGTTCTCCTCCGTTAACTACGGTTGCCCAGCCCCTGTACCAGGTGGGTGTTACAGCCGTCCAGGAGTTGTACCGCCTGATGGAGGGGCTCCCTCCCCGGGATGTGAAACTCAACTGCAGACCTGTTTACAGACAGTCCTGTTCCTGCGGATTTGATTCTTCAGGGATGGACATTAAGGACCATACCGAATCGCCGTCAATGGGGGACGACATCCTGGCAGAAACCTTCAATCAGGAGATTATTCACTCCTCCTTTACAGAGAAGGGGGGGGAACTGTTTCTTCAGAGCATCGACAGTATCGTCAAGTCTTCCATGTTCAATCACCATAATCTTCCCCTTCTGGAAGAAGCGATCGGCAGACTTGAAAATGATACTCCCCAGCCCTTTTCCGATTGGCTTCCTGTTTTAAGAACGGCCAGGAAAATCCTCTGGGAGGCTAAAAACAGATATCTTATCAGCAGACAGTTCAGAAAAAAATACAGAAGCGACATGTTGAGAAGTGTGAGTACGTCTCTTTCGGGAGTTTTTGAATTTCCAGAATTGTTTCTTAATCTGGCTGCCGGTTTGAAAAACCTGGGGTTCAATCACGGTTTTCTCGTTATGTATGATGACAGAACTGAGGATAAAAAGCTGAAGTTTCAGCTGGTGTTCTGTCTGAAAAATGGGGAATTTTGCCGGATGGAGCCCCGGACATTTGATAATTCCGAGGTTCTTCCCGATATCTCCCGGGACCTGGAAACGGATGACTGCAAACTCTGGATGTTTACCCCCCTGGTCTTTCAGAAAAAAGCCATCGGCCATATGCTTCTCCCCGGATCCTACCCGGATCCCGAAATTTATGAGACTCTGACAAAACAGATTGCCAGTTCTCTGCAGGGAGCCCTGCTTCTGGAACAGGTAAGGACCCATGAGCAGAGTCTTGTTCAGGAAGTACAGAAAAGGACCCAGGAACTGACCGAGGCGAACCGCAATCTGATTCAGGAAATCGGTACCAGAATTCGCCTTGAGCAGGAGGTTGTGGATATCTCCAAACACACCATGGAAAGGATCGGTCAGGATCTCCATGACGATCTTTGTCAGCATTTGGCGGGTGTCTCCCTCCATATCAGTGCTCTCAGGCACAGAGTGGAGAAAAAGTCTCCCGAAACGGTTCCGACCATCGACTCCATCAACAACCTGCTCAGTGATTCCATCAAACGGGCCAAAGGGATCGTCCGGGGGCTGCTTCCTATCGGAATCTCTGAAGAAGGGGGTTCCAGAGCCCTTGAGATCCTCTGCCTGGAGATGTCCAGGTCATCGGGTATGAAGATTATCTTTACAGGAAATGATGATTTCCGTCTCCTCCCGGCGAACAGGGCGATTGAACTCTACAGGATTGTACAGGAAGGGTTGAACAACTCTGTGAAACACTCCCGGGGCAGCATGATTGAGGTGACACTGAATTCGGAACAGGACGGGGAAGTCCTGAAATTCTCTGCTATAATACAGGACAACGGGATAGGGTTTACCCCTGAAGCCGATGCCGAGGGGATGGGTTTGAAGATTATGAAGTACAGGGGAGAACGGGCGGATATCGACCTGGAGATAGAGAGCACCGGGACGGGAACCAGGGTCGTCTGCCGGGGAATACAGAGGATAAGCGATGACTAAGAAATTTATCATAGTGGATGATCATCCCATTTTCAGACACGGTCTTGTCACTCTGATTCAAACCGATGAGAACTACCATGTTTCCGCCGAGGCCAGCAGTATAGAAGAAGTATTTGAACTGTTGAAGACATCCTCCCCGGACATCATTATTGTGGACATAACCCTCAACAATCAGAACGGTCTGGACCTGGTACAGAAACTGCAGCCTCATGAACCGAAGATCCCGATTCTCGTTGTCTCCATGCATGATGAAGAGGTGTATGCGGAACGGTCCATCCAGAGTGGAGCATTGGGGTATGTGATGAAGCACTCTCCGCCGGAAGTGATCATGGAAGCCATCGGCACCGTCCTGAAAGGGAAAATCTACCTGTCCGAATCCATACAGAAGAAAATCGTGGAAGCCCGATTCAGCCAGCCCCAGGGCGGACGTACTCCCATGATAGAAAGCCTCAGTCAGAGGGAAATGGAGATACTCCAGTACATCGGACAGGGCTTCGGGGCCAGTGAAATTGCCGGGATTCTAACACTGTCGGTCAAAACCATCCACACCTACCGAGATCATCTCAAACAGAAACTGCAGATTGACTCCTCCCAGGAATTGAGGAAATTTGCTATTAAATGGAATCAGTCCATGATTACCAATCCGGGCTCTAGGTAGAAATACCTACCCTAAGTTCATACTTTCTACCTCTATAGAAACCATCTTTGTTCATTTATAATTCATCCTTATATATTAAAACGGAGGATTTTAATGAAAAAAGCAATGCGTATTATGTATTTATCTGCTCTTTTCTTTTTGTCTGTGACACTGGTTTTTGCAGCCGGACAGCAGGACAAAAAGGCGGCAAGTGATGATGGTGTCACCTTCTCATGGTGGGCTCTCTCCGGAGGTGGCGGGGTTGATGATCCCCGTGAACTAGCCAGACAGGAAATGATTGATGAATATGAAGCATCCCACCCCGGTGTTCATATCGAACTGGTCATGCTGGAAAATGAAGCATTCAAACAGAAGATTCAGGTCGCCATTCAGGCAGGTAATCCGCCTGATATGTTCCATTCATGGGGCGGCGGTGTCATGATTGAATATGCCAAATCCGGAATGCTCAGAGACATTACTGATGCTGTAAATAACGATCTGAGCAAGAGAATCGGTATCGGTACACTGGGTGTTTACGGTGATGCCGGTAAATACTATGGCGGACCTTATGATATGGGTGCCGTTGGAATGTGGTACAACAAGGATATCTTCAAAGAAGTCGGTGTAGCCGTTCCCGAAACATGGGATGACCTACTGAAGATCGTTCCCAAAATTAAGGCTGCCGGATATGTTCCCATCGCCCTGGGCGGCGGCGACAAATGGCCTGCACACTTCTGGTGGGTTTACCTTGCCATGAGAGTCGGCGGAAAAGAAGCGTTTGATAAAGCCTATAACGGAACCGGTTCTTTTGCGGACGAGCCCTTTGTCAGGGCGGGAGAAAAACTTCTTGAGCTTGTAAAACTTGATCCCTTCCAGACAGGATACCTGGGGTCCAGCTATGATGATGAAGCGGCTCTGATGGGTAACAAAAAAGCGGCCATGGAGTTGATGGGGCAGTGGGCACCCGGTGTTCAGGTTGCCAACTCTGTCAATGGTGAAGGCCTTGGTTCTTCTCTTGGATGGTTCTCCTTCCCCGCAGTCGCCGGAGGTGCCGGGAAACTGACTGATGTCATGGGCGGTGGCGGAGGATATGTTCTGGGTAAGAATGCTCCTGACGAAGCCGTTGATTTCCTGAAATTCCTCCTGAACAAAGAAAATAACATAACTCTGTCCAAAGTAGAAGGTTCCATTCCCGTAGTAGCAGGAGCCGAAGTGGCTCTTGAAGGGAATGAAAATGCAGTCAAAATGGTCAAGGCCATTGCTTCTGCCGATTACTATCAGCTCTACTACGATCAGTTCCTTCCCCCCGCGGTCGGCGAAGCCGTTAAAGACGCTGTAGCCAATCTTTTTGCCGGCGTCAGCACTCCCAAAGAGAGTGCCGAAGCCATACAGTCATCATGGGAAGATAACAAATAATGAGAAGAGCAGACAGATCCGTCTGTCTGCTCTCTTTTTTTCCCCATATTTCACAGAACAGGAAAAAACATGTCCTCTAAACCCTTGAGTATTCAGGCGAATATCCGGAAAGCAGTTCTCATTGGAGCCCTTCTTGCTCCTGCTTTGATTCTATTCAATGTCTTTGTTGTCATCCCCGTCTTTCAGGCAGGGTTCTACTCACTTTTCAAATGGAATGGAATCGGTCCGCTTCAAGACTTTATTCTTTTTGACAATTTTAAAAAGATTCTGAATGACAGGATTTTCCATATTGCTCTGAAGAACAATTTTAAAGTCATTCTTATTTCACTTTTGATTCAGCTTCCGCTGGCATTCTGTGTGGCCCTGCTGCTGGGACGTAACAAATTCCGGGGAGAGGCTTTTCTGCGCAGTATTTTCTTTTTCCCCTACATCCTTGCAGAAATCGTTTCAGGTATTATCTGGAAATTTATATATAATCCCCAGTTCGGTGTTCCAACCATATTCTCACGCTACTTTCTGGACGGGCATGAAATCGGATTAATGGGAGATCCGGAAAAGGCGTTCAGTGCCATCCTTGTGGTCATTATCTGGAAGTATCTCGGATTCCACATGATTCTCTATATTGCAGGATTGCAGGGTGTTCCCACGTCCCTGGAAGAGGCCGCCACGATTGATGGAGCGAACAGACTGCAGGTCGTCCGCCATGTGATCATTCCCTGTATGAAAAATACCTTTGTCATATCCATATTCCTTTCAATCATCGGTGCCTTCAATATCTTTGATGTTGTCTGGGCCCTGGGACAGGGCGGGCCGGTTCACAGTTCCGAGACCCTTGTCACCTATCTTTACAATTTCGGATTTAAAAGAATGTCCTTCGGATACGGAAGTGCTGTTGCTGTAACACTGTTCTGCTTCTGCTTCGTATTTAATCTGGTATACCAGAGAATGGTACGGGAGGACTGAGGTCACAATGAAAAAAAACAAAAACAATACAGTTCAATTGATAATCAGCACCATTGGTGCCGTCATTTTTTTCTTCCCCGTTTATGCGGTTATTATCGGTAGTTTTAAAACAAACGGGCAGCTAATGAACGATCCCTTCGGCATTCCCAACCCCTTCATTCCGGATGCCTATCTCCTCATACTGCTCAAGAGCAGCCAGTTCTGGACGTTCCTGTTCAACTCGGTTTTTATCTCCAGCTCCGTGATTGTATTGACTCTGGCCTCTGCCATGCCTGCTTCTCTGGCCCTGTCCAGAATCAGATTTCGGGGACAGACATTCATCTATAATTTCTTCCTGATGGGCATGCTGTTTCCCATCACCGTCGCCATTCTTCCTCTGTATCTGCAGCTCCGCAATTTCGGTCTTCTGGGCACGAGGTTCGGGCTGGATCTGGCCCAGGCGGCATTCAGCCTTCCATTGAGTATTTTCATCTTCACGGGTTTCTTCCGGGAAGTTCCCAATGAGCTGCAGGATGCTGTTTTCATTGACGGAGGAGGACTGATTACCTTCGGTACCAAAGTGGTTCTGCCCCTTTCTACACCGGTTATTTCAACTGTTACGATCATTACACTCATTCAGAGCTGGAATCAGTTTCTCATGCCTCTGCTGGTCCTGGATAATCCGCAGAAATTCACCATTCCTCTGGGAGTCATGCAGTTCCAGGGGCAGTTCACAACCAACTGGAATCAAATCATGGCTTTTATATCCATATCTCTACTGCCCATGACCCTGTTCTATATCTTCTTACAGAAATACATCGTTGCCGGACTGACAGCAGGCGCGGTCAAAGGATAATTTATGCAGATGAGAGATCAAGCCAGAGAATTGGTTGGAAAAATGACCCTGGAAGAAAAGATTTCCCAGCTGCACAGTCTATGGCTGAATATCGGCGATGACGGCAAGCTGACCATGAAATCTCTGAATGGATATCATCCTGAAGTGGGATCTCAAGATCCTTTTGAGTTTATGAAGAACGGAATCGGACAGATTACCCGCCCCCTGGGCAGTCAGGATATAGATCCTGTCACGGCTGTGCGGGAGCTGAACCGTATCCAGCACTTCCTTGTGAACAACACACGGCTCGGGATTCCGGCCCTCCCCCATGAGGAGTGTCTGGCGGGGCTGATGGCCGGGGGGGCCACCATATTCCCCGCAGGAATCAACAACGGTTCCACCTGGGATGAGGATCTTATAGAGAGGGTGGGCAGCGCCATCGGAGAAGAGGTTTATTCTGTCGGTTCCCGTCAGGGACTCTCCCCTGTTCTGGATGTCTGCCGGGATGCCCGCTGGGGCAGGACAGAGGAGACTTTTGGCGAGGACCCCTATCTGGCAGCCATTCTGGGCAGTGCCTATGTGAGAGGTCTTCAGGATTCAAGGCATCCTGTCATTGCCACGCTCAAGCATTATGCCGGACACTCCTTCAGCGAGGGAGCCCGGAATCATGCACCTGTGAGAATCGGCCGGCGTGAGCTCAATGATCTGTTTCTCTTTCCCTTTGAGATGGCTGTGAAGTATGCCAGGGCAGGCTCCATCATGCCCGCATACCACGACATAGACGGCGAACCCCTCCATCAATCCAAAGAGCTTCTTGGTGATCTGCTGAGGGGAAGGTGGGGATTTGAAGGAATCCTGGTCTCCGACTACGGCGGGCTGGAGCAGCTTGTTACCGATCACCGGACACAACCGGATAAGGCCCATGCCGCCGCCGCATCTCTCCTGGCGGGGATGGATGTGGAGCTGCCGGCAAACACCCTCTATCCCGAGGGAATTCCGGAAGCATTGAAACAGGGTCTGATCTCCATAAGCGATGTGGATGAGGCCGTGACCCGGCATCTTATCCAGAAAATCAAGGCAGGCTTGTTCAGCAATCCCTATACTGACGAAGCCCTCGTTCTCTCCAGTGTGGCCGAGCATGAGCCTCTGGCTCTGGAAGCGGCGGAAAAGTCCATGGTTCTGATTAAGAATGACGGAATCCTTCCTCTCAAAGGAGCCGGTAAAATTGCACTGATAGGACCTTTGGCGGACGATACAATGGGTATGATGGGGGGGTATTCCTTTCCAATTCATCTCATCATTGCCCATAACAAGGATAAAACGTCACAGATCCAGACTCTGAAGGGAAGCCTGGAGGCCTCCTTTGACGGAGAGGTTTTGTACGCCAAGGGCTGCGATGTTCTGATAAGCAGACCGGATAAACCTGCCGTATTCCCGGGAGACATTGTGGCTGACGGCAGCATGCAGACTGATTTTGTCAGCCGGGATACCAGCCGGATCGCAGAAGCTGTTGCAACGGCCAAAAGGGCAGATACGGTTGTGCTGGCCGTGGGTGACCTGGCCGGTCTTTTTCTCAGCGGCACCGTGGGAGAAGGCTCTGATGTCAGCTCCCTGACCCTGCCGGGGGTTCAGCAGGAACTCATTGATGCCGTACTTGAACTGGGAAAACCCACCGTGATTGTCGTTTTCAGCGGACGGCCCTACCATCTGGGCAAAGGTTTCAGGAAAGCCGGAGCGGTTCTGCAGGCCTGGCTTCCCGGTCAGAAGGGGGCGGCTGCGGCTTCTAATGTTCTGCTGGGCAGGACAAATCCCGGCGGAAAACTCCCTGTCTCCATACCAAGATGCGCCGGTGCCATGCCCTATTTTTACAACCACAAGATGAAGTCGGCAGGAACTCCGATACAGAAAGATTTCGGTGCTGAATACCCCTTCGGCCACGGATGCTCTTATACGAACTTTCTGATCGAGTCCTGTGAGCTTACAGAGGACACGGTTCCTGTAGAGGGGAGCATACAAGTTTCTGCTCAAGTAAAAAATATCGGTGATGTCCAGGGGGACGAGGTGATTCAGGTTTACACCCGGGATCTTTATGCCCGGTATGTCAGGCCGATTCAGGAGTTGAAGGCATTCCAGCGGATTACACTGGCTCCCGGAGAATCCTGCCGTGTCAGCTTTAATATTCCTACAGATCTGGTCAGCTACACCATTGATTCCGGAAACCGTATTGTAGAACCGGGAGACCTGGAGATCATGGTGGGCACAAGCTCCAAGGATATCGTCAGTAAACTACGGGTGACTCTGACAGGTCAACCCAGAATCCTGGGAGAGGACTGGAGGATGAAGTCTCTGGTTACCATCTCAAAATAATATACAGGGAGGAGTGCTCCTTTAAACGATGATGAAATCTGTTTGAAGGCCCTCCTCTTTCAATGATCTGATACTGAGACGGGTATCAGAGCGAATCATCCTTATTGAAGGATTCCCCTTCCATCAATCCAAATGAAAAAGGGGTCTGACAATACCTATCAACTGATGAATATAACTTCTTTGTGAGCAGGGTTATGATATCAAATTCCTTTTCAATTTGAGCAATCTCATAATTTATTTTTTGTGTTGCAGATTTAGCAAGAGACACGTTTTAATACACCATTTTTTAATAGTTCGCGTGAAAAATCATCGTTATAGTCTAAACCTATCAAATCAAATGGATGAGTCAGTATTTTTAATAATTCACCATATACATGGAAAAACTTATTTTTATCTAAACCGTTAACAGCTAAATCAATATCAGATAAGAAATTATTATTATTT
>NZ_JAQIBL010000106.1 GCF_027859075.1 Oceanispirochaeta sp.
AAATATGCCTTTCAAGAATGTTTTTCATTAGGAAAATAGCATTGATGATCTTAATTGCCCTGGTCATTCCTGGCGCAATAATGGCGAAAGGCGCCAGGGATACAGAAGATGATTATGAAAACCAATTACAACAGAGAACCGAGCAGATTTGTAATTCATTAGAAGAAAAAAACATGACTGCACAAGAAGCAAAAGGCCTGCTCAGTGAACTGCGCCTGGAGTATCAAAAAGAGTATTCCAATGAAAGTGAAACAATGGACTCCTTAATCGATGGTGTTGTCAATGGGGAGATCACTGCGGAACAAGCAAGAGACAGATTTGAAGAACTTGAGAAATTACGGCTGCGAGAACGTGAAAGAAAAGAACTTCTGCTGAAAGAACAAAAAAAAGAAGAACAGAAAGCCCAGGAGAAAAAAGATACTAATTCGAGTGAGGACAAACCTAGTTCCAGTTCCAGTTCCAGTTCCAGTTCCAGTTCCAGTTCCAGTTCCAAACAAAAATAATATGGGAGGAACAAGGAGAAAACTGATTCGCTAACATTAAGAACAACTACCATTTATTTAAAAAAAGTCCCCGTGTTTTTAGCGGGGACTTTTTAAATCCAGTATAATTATAGGGAATGACAGTCAGGCTTATTATACTGAGAGGGACGATTTATTGACGAATACAATCTTAATCATTGAAGATGAAAAACGTATAGCTGAATGGATCAGTATATACCTTGAGCGAGCCGGTTTTACTGCTGAGAATGCCTACGATGGAAAGATGGGCCTTCAACTGGCACGGACCCTCAACCCTGATCTTATACTTCTGGATTTAATGCTGCCCCAACTCAATGGTATGGAAATTTGCCGCATTCTTCGTCAGGATTCTGATGTTCCTATAATCATGTTGACCGCAAAAGGCAGGAAGGAAGATAAAATTAATGGCCTGGACTGTGGAGCAGATGATTACATTACAAAACCCTTCGATCCGGATGAATTGGTTGTTCGCGTTAAAACAGTTCTCCGACGGTCCAAAGGTCATGTTCAGAAGATTCTCAGCTGTGGCATACTCTCTCTGGATGAAACCACTCAGAAAGTCCTTCTGGATGGACAGACGATCAAGTTAAGCAAGGCTCAATTTGATATATTATCAGTGTTTATGCGGTATCCGAATGTTGTACTGACCAGGAACCAACTCATAGAACAGGCTTTCGACAACAATTTTGAGTCATTTGATCGCGCCATAGATACCCATATTCGTCGTCTGAGAAAGATCATTCATATACACAACTTCGCTCCCATACAGACGATTTACGGAGCAGGATATAAACTGGTATGCTGATTTTTATGAAATCAATATTCTGGCGTCTATTCAGTGCTTTTATTTTCATAATACTAATCTCAGTGCTATTGAGCGCAGTCATTGAATACTCAACGACCAGTTCAAAATTACCCCATCTGCTGACAGAGATCAGGTCACAGAATATGGCTCAGATTCTCGGTGCGGCTTACACGAGAGATGGAGGATGGGGGAATATTCAACAAGAAATCAAGAGAATGAAAACAGATGAGAATACAGAAAGCTCAGTAGATCTCTCCATGAGATTTGTGGTCAAGGATAAGAATGGAAAGACTCTGTATAACAGTTTCTCCGACCTGATCCATCTGGGGAATATCCCGCTCATTGAAGGAAATTCTGTTCAGATAGAGGATAGAGAGACCTCAGAGCTTGTCGGTAGGGTGACCATCTATATCAGCCGTCAATTTCTTGAAATGGAATCTGCCCGTTACCTCGTCTCAATATTTAAGTCCCGGATACTCCAGGGTCTGATCTCTATTCTCATTTTGATCTTTGTGGCCGCATTTTTGTCCCGCCGGATCACGGCACCCATCATTGCACTGACAAAGGCAACTCAAAGTATTACTCAAAGCGGGGAAGCTTCTCTTCTGCCGGTAAAATCATCCGATGAAATAGGGCTGATGAGTGAATCCTTCAATAAGATGATACTTTCACTTAAAACACAAAAGAACCTGAGAAAAAAACTGATCAGTGATGTCAGCCATGAAATTAATACACCCCTGAGTGTTATCAAACTGGAAGCAATGGGATTGAATGATAGTATAGTTTCATCGAAAAAAGCATCTAACCAAATCATTGACGAAGTAGATACACTTAGCAATCTTGTACATGATCTGGACTGGCTTGCCGAAACGGATTCGGGAGAATATAAACTTGATTTAGAAACCTATTCTATAGAACGCCTCATAAAAACAGAAGTTGAGCGTTGGCAGTTAAAAGCTGAATTGGTTAACACAACCCTGGAATTCAAAGAGTCCCCCTCCCCGTTACCCGACTTGACCATAGATGTTGTCCGGATGAGTCAGGTTTTGGGAAATCTCATTGAGAATGGAATAAAGTACACCCCCCCAGGGACCAGGCTGACAGTGGAATGCAGGAGAGAGGAGGATCGAGTGGTGATCGCCATTCAGGAGAATGGACCCGGAATCGCTTCGGAAGAGTTACCCTTTATTTTCGAAAGGTTTTACCGGGTGGATCAATCCCGTGTCAGGAACAAGGTTGGAAGAGGCCTTGGTTTGTCCATCGTCAAGCAAATAGTGGAATTGCATCAGGGACGTGTCTGGGCGGAAAGTTCCGAAGGAAAGGGATGTTGTTTTTTTGTATCACTCCCTTATTAAAACAGTGAAAACCATATTTATTAGTTCTTCTTTAATTTCATCGGTTCAATAGAGTTAAGCCCTTCCGTATCCGTTTCTTTATAGTGACTTATGACTTCCAGAATGTTAGTTCTTATGTACTCATCAAGGAGGTCACTGCGTTTTTTAAATTCTTCGAATAGATCATCTTTAGGGAAGTAACCAACTCCGTCTACAATATCGGTAGGGCTGTAAAATTCACCATCACCCGAGTCGACCCGATGAATATCGGGTATTTTGCCGGCTTCAGCAGTTAATACCATCTGGGTTTCATTCACTGTAAACACAAGCTGAAAACCAGTGAAGTCTTCTGAATCATTTTTATACCAGATATACAAGTCAAAATAATCATCTGAATAGAGCCTTCTCTTGATGACAGAATGACCGGAAACCTGGCGTAGAGCCTTAAATTCCTCAAGCATTATAGTCCTCTATTACAGAATATAGACTAAAAAGGATAAATCAGCAAAATAATTGCCATTTTGATTTCTCCCGTTCCAACCCCTATAATTCAGTCCAGAATAGGAATCGAATAAAGAGGCAGACTGAATGACCCCGGAAACTCAGACTGATACAGTTCTGATTATTGAAGATGACAGCGAAATAGCTGCAGTTGTATCCATGAATCTCGAAGACCTTGGTATGAAAACCGAGCATGTTATCGATGGAAAGACTGGATTGCGAAAAGCCCTGGAGGGAAAGTACGTTCTTGTGATCCTGGACATAATGCCGCCCCAGCTGGATGGAATTTCCGTCTGTAGAGCCATCCGTGAACAGGATTCGGTCATTCCAATTATGATGCTCACAGCCAAAGCCGATGTGATTGACCGGGTGTTAGCCCTGGAATTGGGCGCCGATGACTACATGACCAAACCCTTCTCGGTACGAGAACTGACCGCCAGGGTCAAAGCCTTGCTGCGCCGTTCCAGGGCTTCTGCAACGGCAGAGCCGGAAGATTCTTCGGAGTCAAAGATAGTGATAGGTCAGCTTACGATTGATAAGGTCCTGCGAAAAGTCCTGCTCCATAATGAAATCGTGGAACTGACTGTAAAAGAGTTTGAACTGCTGGGAATCTTTGCCCGAAATCCAGGTAGATCCTTCAGCCGTGGAGAGCTGCTTAAAATGATTTGGGGCTATCAATACGAAGGGTATGAGCATACCGTGAATACTCATATCAAACGCCTGCGAAATAAAATAGAAGAAGACCCGACCCACCCTGTCTACCTGAAAACAGTATGGGGAGTGGGATACCGCTTCGCCGAGCTATCGGAGTTTTCATGATCACAATTTTTCGTTCCTTTTATGCCAAGATTTCACTGATTTTCCTCCTCCTTATCCTTATTCTGGGAGCCGGCAGCCTGGTCATCGCTTTTTCGGCTGCAGAGCACCTCTTTGATGAGGTGGAACAACTCCTCAACAGAGAATACGCCGCCAGCATTGCCTCAGAGCTGCAGCCTCTTGTGGAAGAAGGCTTTGCCCTGGATGAAATCAAAGAAGCTATTCATTACATGATGGTCTTGAATCCAATGGTCGAGATCTATCTCCTGGATGAAGAGGGGAGAATCCTGGCTTATTTCACTCACCCAGAGGAGCCTCTGATCCGTCAAAGCATAGACCTGACACCACTGAAATCCTTTATAGAAAGCGATGGCAGGCAGGCAGTATTGGGAGCTGATCCCAGAACCGAATCCAGAGACAAGCCATTTTCGGCCGCCGCTTTACTGATGGGTGAAGATCCAGGCTTTGTCTATGTGATCTTAAGAGGCCAGAGCTATGACCGCTCCCTCAAGATGCTCCAGAGCAGCTACTATCTGCAATCCGGTCTCAGTACATTCTTTTTTGCATTTCTGGCCACCCTATTGGCCGGATTTTCTCTTTTCTTCATCCTGACCAGGCGCTTGAGAAACCTGAGTTCCGGAGTGAGGGCCTTTGAAAGGGGTCAGTATGATTACCGGACGGACATTCGGGGAAAGGATGAACTGGGAGCCCTGGGCAGAGCCTTCAACGAGATGGCGGCCTCAATCGAAAATGGTGTAGAAAGGCTGCATATGGCAGAACAGCAGCGCACAGATCTTATTGCCAATATCTCTCATGATCTGCGGAGCCCGCTGACATCCATCCGGGGACATCTGGAGACAATCCTTTTAAAGGATGAGAAGCTGACGGTTCCCGAACGCAGGAATTTCCTGGAGATCATCCTCAAAAATGTTTCAAGCTTCCAGAAACTGGTGGAAGAACTCTTTGACCTGGCAAAACTGGAATCCCGGCAGGTTCTACCGGAGAAAGAACCTTTTCAATTTGCAGAACTGGTGCAGGATGTGATTCTAAAGCTCCAACCTCAAGCTGAGAAATCAAATATTGCCATACATATGAAGCATAGTGATGAGATCCCGGTGTTAGAGGGTGACATTGGAATGCTGGAACGGGTTTTAACAAACCTTCTGGAGAATGCCTTGTCCCACACACCTGATGGGGGAGAAATTCAAATTTCGATTCTCAACGAGAATGATCAATTGATCATCCTTCTGACTGATACAGGACCTGGGATATCGGCTGAGGATCTCCCCCATATCTTTGAGCGCTTCTACCGGGCTGATAAAAGCCGGGATAGAAGATCACCCGGTACGGGTCTGGGACTGGCGATTGTGAAAGAAATAGTGAATCTCCATGGAGGAATCATCCAGGCGGAAAGTCCTCAGGGATCAGGAGCTTTTTTCAGGATCATACTCCCCTTAAAGTAGTAATGGCAAAGTTTATTCATTGTTTCTCATTTCGTGACAGTTTTGTGATCTTTGCAACTTACTTTTAGAGCGGAGGTTCATATGAAAACTATGACAACTTTATTCTTCTTCGTATTATTGCCCACGACTGTCTCATCTCTGGAGAGGAACTAGTATGGCCATCCTCCTCTTTTTTGCCTTTCTGTCGGGTATTGTGACCATACTCTCCCCCTGCATACTCCCGGTTCTTCCCATTGTCCTGTCGGGCAGTGTAGGTGGAAAGAGGAGACCTCTGGGTGTCGTTCTTGGATTCATCACCAGCTTCAGTGCCTTTACTTTACTGCTATCGAGTCTTGTTCAATTTTTGAATATTCCCCCCGACTCTCTCCGGATTGCCGCTGTAGTTCTCCTGGTACTATTTGGAACGGTCATGATTGTTCCCTGGCTGAGGACCCAGTTTGAAGTTTTTGCATCAAAGATGACCAGCCGGAGCGGTATCAAGCGCTCATCTTCCGGGTTTTTCGGCGGATTTATGGTGGGAATCAGCCTCGGCCTAGTCTGGACTCCCTGTGTAGGTCCCATTATGGCCTCTGTGATCAGCCTGGCCATAACTCAGAGTGTGGATGGAGCCTCGGTTCTTATCATTCTGGCCTACTCTCTGGGAACATCCATTCCCATGTTCATCATCATGATGGGAGGACGCAAAGTTATAAACAGGTTCCCCCGCTTATCCAGAAATCCGAAGAGAATCCAAAAGATTTTTGGTGTCCTGATGATCCTTGTGGGCGTATCCATAGCCTTTGGTATTGACCGCCAGTTTCAGTCGGCCCTGCTCGATCTCTTTCCCGATTATGGCTCTGGATTAACAGCCTTTGAAGACAGAGATTCTGTAAGATCAATTTTAAAAGACAGAAACAACGAGGTCCTGCCCGTACAGACGGATAGCGGGCTGATGTCGAGGACTGACGAACCAAAAAATGCAAGGCTGGGTGACTATGGCCTGGTCCCGGAGATTGTGACCCCTGGCCCCTGGCTCAATACGGAGGGAAACCAGGCTCTGACCATGGAAAGCCTGAAAGGAAAGGTCATTCTGATTGATTTCTGGACCTACAGCTGCATCAACTGCGTTCGCACACTCCCCCATCTCAGGGCCTGGCATGATGCCTATGCGGATGAGGGGCTGGTCATCATTGGAGTGCATTCCCCTGAATTTGCCTTTGAAAAGAAACTGGAAAACGTTGAAAAAGCAATGAAAGATCTGGGCGTCACATGGCCGGTTGTCCTGGATAATGACTTTTTGCAGTGGAAGGCCTATCAAAATCGATACTGGCCTGCCCATTATTTTATTGATGCCCAGGGGAACCTGCGCTATTTTCACTTTGGAGAAGGTCAGTATGAGGAGTCTGAAAAGGTGATCCGGAAACTCCTGGATGAAGCCGGCAGGAAGACAACAATCAAAATGACCGATACGCCAGAGAAGATTGTGAAGAGCCAGACCCACGAAATCTATCTCGGCTTTGGAAGGACCGAGGGATTTAAGTCAAAGACGGAGAGACTGAACAACAATGTGGTCCGCTATGCCCCTGAAGAACAACTGAAAAATGGTGAGTGGTCTCTCCAGGGTCCCTGGACCTTTAAAAGGGAATTCATCGAGTCAGTGGATAAGGGGATTCTCAACCTGGAGTTTCATGCCAAAAATGTTTATCTGGTCCTGGAAAAGACTGAAGAGGATTCATGGATCGAAGTCCTGTTAGATGGAGATCCAGGAAACGACACTATCGATGTTCAGGGTGGAAAACTGATCATTGATGAAAGCAGACTGTATGAGATTCTGAGCCTGCCCGAAACGGGACAACATCGGCTCATCTTAAAGGTACATGGGAAGGCAAAGTTATTTGCCTTTACTTTCGGTTAATATTTATTCACCAGGGCTCCCCGGGAGCCTTGGAAGCGAGAGGAGAAAAAGAAATATGAAAAAGATTGTATTTGCAGCCCTGGTAATTATTACTTGTGCATCCCTGGCCGTTGTTGCCAGCGGAAATCAGGAGTTGATGATGATAGAAGAAGAGATGGATCAGTCCGAGCCCGTACACCCGCCCATGACAGAAGAGAGGGAGTATGCAAAACCTTCGAAGGAAATACTCAAGACCAATCTGGACCCGATGCAATACAGGGTGACTCAGGAAGAAGGGACAGAACCTTCTTTTAACAACATCTACTGGGATAATCATGAAGAAGGAATTTATGTTGATATCGTATCGGGAGAGCCTCTTTTCAGCTCTACCGATAAATACGAATCCGGAACAGGATGGCCCAGTTTCTCAAAACCCTTAGAATCCGGAAATATTAAATCTCTCCGTGATAAAAAACTGGGCTATACCCGTACCGAAGTCAGAAGTTTTTATGGAGACTCACATCTGGGGCATGTCTTCAATGACGGTCCTGATCCCACAGGACTAAGATATTGTATCAACTCTGCATCCCTCCGATTTATCCCGGTAAATCGGTTGGAAATTGAAGGTTATGGTCAATATCTCACACTATTCAAGTAAATCAATTGGAGTCAAATATGAAGAATATAAAAAAGACATGGAGAGTGATGGCAGTGTTTCAGCTCTTGATGGTGCTTGGTATTTCACAATCAGGTCTTTATGCTTCGGGCCAATCTGAAAGCAAAGGCGATGAGATGAAATCTGAATCGATGGAAGCTGTGCCTGAAAAAAGGACAACAGCTGAAAACATAGAAACTGCCGTATTTGCAGGGGGATGTTTCTGGGGTGTGGAAGCCGTATTTGAAAGCCTGAAAGGTGTAGAAAATGTTGTTTCCGGATATTCAGGAGGATCAGCAGACACGGCAACGTATTATAGTGTCGGGACCGGGAAAACCGGTCATGCTGAATCTGTTGAAATTGTGTTTGATCCCGGTGTCATCAGTTTTGAGACCTTATTGGAAGTCTTTTTTGCCGTGGCTCATGATCCTACTCAATTAAACTATCAGGGACCGGATCATGGAAGTGAATATCGTTCTGTGGTTTTCTATACTACAGACTCACAAAGGACCTCTACACTGAAGGCGATAAAAGAGCTGGATTCAAAAAAGCTTTACCCTTCTAAAATTGTGACAGAAGTAGTACCCCTTACTGAGTTTTATCCTGCCGAAGAATATCATCAGAATTTTATTAAACTGAATCCTACTCAAGGATATGTTGTCTATTGGGATCTCCCGAAATTAGAAGAGCTAGAAAAAAAATATCCTGACTTACTGCGTATGAAGTAAGAAAACCGGGGGTCTCAAGGGCCCCCGGTTTTAAGGGGAGATTCAGTAGAAGCTATTAAAGCACTATTACGATTTGGACTTCCTGAGCCATTGTAGTGCATCCTCATAAACCATGGGGCGGCCGTAAAGATAACCCTGTCCTTCCAGGCAGCCTAATTTTTTTAAGTGATCAGCCTGTTCGACTGTTTCAATACCCTCTGCCAGAACCTTCATTCCCAGTTTTTGACCCAGGGGAATAACGAGGTCAACAATACGGCCACCAGGCTTATGTTTATCAATCCTGCTGACAAATGCACTGTCAATTTTAAGTCTGTCCGCGGGCCAACGATCAATAGAAGAGAGGGAGGAATATCCAGTTCCGAAATCATCGATAGCAATAGAGACTCCCATGGCCTTGATTTGAAGAAACAAACGGACCACCTGTTCAACACCCAGAACCGCAACAGATTCGGTAATTTCCAGCTCAACCCGGTGAGGATTGACTTTTGTATCTGCCAGGGCCTGCTTCAGAATGGAAAGAAAATCAGGATTTCTCAGCTGAATAGCCGAAACATTGATGGCCATCTGAAGATCTGGATAACCTGCCTTATGAATCTCTGAAAGGGTATGCAATGCCATCCGGAGGATCCATGTTCCCATGGGAACAATGAGACCACCCTGCTCTGCCAGAGGGATAAAATCCGAAGGAGAAATAAACTGTCCCTCCCCGGTCTTCCACCGCATCAAAGCCTCGAAACCAAGGGGCGCACCCCCATTCAGCATGACCTGTGGTTGATACATGAGAAACATTTTTTCATGGGTAAAGGCAGACTTCAACTCCTGGAGAAGCTTGATGCGCTCTCTTGTCTGCAGTCCGATACTCGGATTGTAACGAACAGATTTCCCCAGTCCATCAGATTTAGCCCTTTTCAGGGCAATATTTGCATTAATAAGATAATCTGAACCGGAAAGAGACTCATCATCCAGATCAAGACAACCAATGCTCACCGATATCTGCTGAACCCCACCAGAAACATCAATGGGAGCCCTGAAATAGTTCTGCAGCTCGCTGAACTCTATCCGGGGACCGATAATACCAAAAACGTCCCCAGAAACACGGGCGATAAAAGCCCCTTCCGGAAAAGCCTGTTTCAGTCTCAAAACAAAGGACTCTAGTACGAGATCTCCATAGATATGACCCAGGATGTCATTGAGTGTGCCAAATTGATTAATATCAACAAGATACAAGGATTTATCTGTATAGGGAATTACACTTTCAATCTCTCTGATCAGGGCACTGAGATTAGGAATTCCCAGGCTCACATCCTCATAGGCCAGACTGATAATTACCCTTTTCCTTGAAACTGCCCGAGGAAGCAATGATCCTGATCCGGTCGCTCCTTCCATCTTTCAGGGTACGGCATATAAAGCCGTCCAGAGGGAGATGGAATAGGCTGGAAGTAAGAAGAAGGACCTTTGTCCCGAAGGACTCCAGGCTGAGATCAGACCTGAATTGGCTGTTGGCATTAATTATCTTCTCCAGTCCTGCCTTGCCATCCTCTATGATTTGAAGCTGACTGTAGGACCGGATGGCGGTAATGACTGTTGTCATAAGCTTATTACGGGTCAGCTCACTTTTTGTTTTGTAGTCATTGATGTCATACCTGTGAATGGTGTCAAGTTCGGGTGCATCTCCGGGTTGACCGGTACTGAGAATGATGCGGACCATATGGAGGTCCAGTTCTTCACGGATGGTCTGAATGGCTTCGAGTCCTGATGTTTTAGTTTCCATGACAACATCCATCAGAATAATAGCGAGATCCGGAATGGTTTTGATTTTTTCAAGACCCTCCTCCCCGGTATAGGCATGAAAGAATTCCAGAGACTTGCCCAGAATGATTTCTCCCTTCAAGGCAAAAACAGTGGCCTCATGGACATCAACATCATCATCCACTATCAGGATATTCCAACTTTCAGCAGGGGTATTAGGTTGTTCAGTCTTAATTGTATTGAAAACAAGTTTTTGTGCCATTTTGTTTCTAGACTCTCCCATCCTTATTAAGAATAAGAGAGCTGACTCCATTTATCAATAAAGTCCTTTGATTATATCCTATTATTCAGAGACATCAGTGGGTATCCGACAGTCTACTCTGGCAGAATTAAGCCATACCCAGAATGAACTGGATACATTCAGATCGGGACTGGATCGACTAGTTATAAATTGCGAAGAATAAATAATTTTCCAATTTTTTTAGACATCCCCTTGCAATGTCCGGATTCAATCACTACTATTCTAATAGATATTATAGTAATTAAGGAATTCAGGAAATGAAACTGTCCACCAAATCCAGATATGCGACTCGTTTAATGGTCAATCTGGCATGGAATTTCCAACAGGGCCCGATGCAGTTAAATGAAATTTCAAGAAAAGAGGAAATTTCAGAGAAGTATCTGAGCCAGATAGTCATCACCCTCCGGGGAGCCGGTCTTATAAGATCCGTTCGGGGAGCTCATGGCGGCTACCTGCTCACAAAGGATCCAGCCGGGATAACCCTGAAGGAGATTGTCGAGGTAATGGAAGGCGGTCTGGATATTGTAGATTGTCTGAATAACGAAAAAAATTGCAACCGGTCAGGACAATGCATAACCCGGAATGTATGGAATAAGGTGAGTCTGGCCATTAAAAAAGCCCTTGAAGAGATCAGCCTGGATGATCTGGCAAAACAGGTACGGGAAGCGGATGAACCCATGTATTTTATCTAGTTTAGAAACAAGAATTAAAATAGGAGGCATAAATTGAGTCAAAAAATTGCGAAAAACATCACGGAACTGGTAGGAAAAACACCCCTCGTCAGGTTGAACAAATTTGGCAGCAAAGCTGAAATTCTTCTCAAGCTTGAATTTTTCAATCCCCTGGGAAGTGTGAAGGACAGGATTGGAAAGTATATGATAGAGGCCGCTGAAAAGAGCGGTCAACTGAAGGCCGGAACAACTCTGATTGAACCGACCAGTGGGAATACAGGGGTAGCCCTTGCCTATATCTGTGCTCAGAGGGGATACAAACTCATCCTGACCATGCCCGATACCATGAGTGTGGAAAGGAGAAAACTCCTCAAGCTTTTTGGGGCGGAACTGATCCTGACCCCCGGGAGCGGAGGGATGAAGGCGGCCCTGGACAAGGCTCAAGAGCTTCATGAAGGAATTGAGAATTCCCTGATCCTTCAGCAGTTTGAAAACCCTGCCAATCCGGAAGCCCACAGGCAGACCACGGCTGAAGAGATATGGGAAGACAGCGGAGAGAAAGTCGATATCTTTGTTGCCGGAGTCGGAACTGGAGGAACCCTCACAGGAGTCACTGAGGTTCTGAAAAAGAAGAATCCCCATCTTAAATCCTATGCGGTGGAACCTGTAGAATCACCCATACTCTCGGGTGGACAACCTGGTCCTCACAAGATACAGGGAATAGGAGCCGGTTTCATGCCGGCAGTCCTGAATACAGCCATTTATGATGATGTGATTCAGGTTACCTCGTCAGAAGCGGGAGAAACCGCCAGGAAACTGGCAAAAGAAGAAGGTATACTGGTGGGTATTTCCGCCGGAGCGAATGTCAGAGCCGCGGAAATTCTGGCAGGCAGACCCGAAAACTAGGGAAAAACGATTGTCACCATCGGCTGTGATACAGGAGAACGATATCTGAGCACATGGCTGTTTCAAGATGTTTAAGACCCAGAACCCAGGAATACCTAAGTACAAGGAGAAAAAAAATTATGCCCTATAGCAATATTAACAACCCTTCATTTGAGACAGTGGCCCTGCACGCAGGTCAGACTGTAGACGGAACGAAATCAAGAGGCGTGCCTCTGCACCGGACGACGGCCTATCTGTTTGACTCAGCAGAACATGCCCAGAATCTCTTTGCCCTGAAAGAGTTGGGGAATATCTACACCCGTCTGGGGAACCCCACACAGGATGTTCTGGAGCAGAGAGTGGCAGCCCTGGAAGGCGGTACGGCGGCACTGGCACTGGCATCAGGAACGAATGCCATATTCTACAGCATCATCAACATCTGTAATCATGGGGATGAAGTAGTTTCCAGTTCTAACCTTTACGGAGGAACCTATGTCATGTTCAATGACATTCTGCCTCAGTTCGGTATAAAGGTCAGGTTTGCCGATCCAAAAGATAAGGCAGCACTGAAAGCCGCGATCAACGACAAGACCAGGGTTCTGTATACCGAAACCATTGGAAATCCCTCCCTGGATATATCCGACCTGGACATGTTCTCGGCCCTGTCAAAGGAATTTGAAATACCCCTTGTTGTAGACTCGACATTCACCACTCCCTACCTTCTCAGACCGATAGAGCATGGGGCGCATGTGGTCATCCATTCACTGACAAAATGGATTGGGGGGCATGGCACAGCCATCGGCGGGATTGTGGTGGACTCGGGTACCTTTAACTGGAAAAACCCGAAATTCTCTCTCTACAACGAGCCCGATGGAGGCTATCACGGCCTTCGCTTTGCCCAGGATCTGGGAGACCTGAGCCCTCTGGCCTTCATCTTAAGGATGAGGACTGTTCCTTTAAGGAATCTGGGAGGCTCAATATCACCGGACAACTGCTGGATGTTCCTCCAGGGGCTTGAAACCCTGGCGATCAGGATGGAACGACATTCCAAAAATGCACTGGCCGTGGCTCAGCATCTGGAAAGCCATCCCGATGTGGCCTGGGTCCGGTATCCCGGATTGAAAAAAGATCCCGCTCATCCCCTGGCTCAAAAATTCCTGCCCTCCGGGGCCGGAGGAATGGTTGTCTTCGGTATAAAAGCCGGAAGGGAAGCAGGTCAGAGATTCATTGAAAACCTGGATTTGTTTTCCCATGTAGCCAATGTGGGGGATGCCAAGAGTCTGGCTATTCACCCGGCATCTACCACCCATTCCCAGCTCTCCGAGGAGAATCTGATTTCCGCAGGGATCTCGGGAGATCTCATCCGCCTGTCCATCGGCCTTGAGAATATCAAAGATATCAAGGCTGATATTGACCAGTCACTGAAATCTATCTGATTTTGTTTCCTGAAAGAGCCGAAGCCCCGGGGTTTCGGCTCTTTCTTATTGTTCTTTTTGAGCTGTTGATCTATGTTTTATAAGGCAATGCTATAAACGGCACTCTTAGGGTAGCTGAATTTAACCCCCCTCCGGACAAGGTGATGGAAAGCATAAATAAAACAGTAGAATCACCCGAATATTTTCACATGGAAACATTCCGTCGTGAGGAATTCCTGGCACAGATCGGTAGTTTTACCCAGGTTCAGTACCAGCTCTTCCATAATATATGTGAATTCTGGAATCCAGTGCTGGACTACAATCATTTTATTCTGAAGAGTTCAAAATCTTTTTTAGCCTCCAACAATCAGCTGGAACTTCTGATGGGAAAACTAAAGTCAGCCCATATGGGACTCCTCCAATACGGACTGAATGATGGTGAAATAAAAGCATCCCGCATCATTCTCAGCGATAAGGATGGTCTTCCCTTTTTTTATTACCTGACGGAAGATCTTTTTGCCCGTCATATGTTCGAGCACAAACAGCCTTATTTAACCATAAAAGCCTTTGATGATGAAGGGATAACCCTCCCGGGGGATATGATCACACCCCTGGAAACAACCATGCTCAGCCCCGGGTTCTTGAAGAGAAACAAAGATTTAAAAATCATAGGGATCAATCGAAAAATGAAATCTCCCATCCTCTTTCCATCTGGAATGATGAATGAATTCATTGCGGCATTGATCACTCATATCCGGTTGGAATTGGTCAGCCCCAATCTTATGGAAAACCTATCCCGCATAACGACACAGAAAATCAGTGAGATTCAGAATAACCTGACTAAAAAAGAACCCGACTTCTGGATCATGATTTGTCAGAAACTCATCGAACACAAAGAGGACCTCAAACTCAGACTGAAGGGTCTGAATCCAATGATATTTACGAGCTGCCAGCTCCTGCAGACCTACTTCCAGAATACCCTGACTGAAAAAAAGGAAGAATTGGTTCAGGAAACTGAGAAAAATAAGGCTCAGGCTGAAATCATCCGTGAATACAAGGAAAAAGAGGCTTCCTGGACCCATATCAGCGTCCTGGATGCAAAACTGAAGGTAAATGAGGAAAAATGGGAAGGATTCCGGGAAGAATTCAAACAGTCCGTCCTCCTGAGGGGTGAAGGTAAGGAACAACCAGAACTGGTTCTCCTCAATAATATGATTATCCATAAGGATTTTCTCTTCCGTTATTTTACCAGGGAAATCAGCACTATCAGAAACAGCCTGCTCTTCCTGTACCAGGATCAGATGAGCGACCTTTTAAGACACAATAAAACAGAGAAGTACACACAGTTTTTCAGCCGCAGCAATTTTCTCGCGGATATTCTATCCAGAATTAGAGACAAAGATCAGCAGCTTTGGGAGCTCCTGCAGAAGCCGACCCGGGTGGCTGAATCAGCCTATCATTTTCTGCAGCATATCAAAGGTGTGACGAGTACAACCAGAATCAAGGATGCCATGGGACTCTATTTCCAACCGGATCTGAAGAGTTTCAGAAAAGTAGATTCCCTGTTCCAGTTGAAACTTCTGACCATGTTTGAGAAATCATACAAAGAGCTGAGCTGGTGGGGAAGATTCATTCTCCGCCTGACAGGCCGCTATGACAGCTATGTCTCGATGTTCTCCGACACCCCGATTGAAGGAAGCCCCTACAGAGGATACGGGAGCCGGAAGAAACCGGGAGGGAAGGAGAAAGCGGTATCCCCGAAAAAAGGGAACACCAAAGGGAGTGTCAACCGTTATCAAAAAAAAGATAAAAACTACTCCCCCCGGGAGAAGAGAAAAGCCTGGGCCGAATTTGATGATGCCGTCAAGAGGAAAAAGTAATTTGAATCTCTTTCACCCCCGGAATAGCCCCGTATTGACCATGTAGTTTTGAAGGAGTATGATCTACCCAACCCAGGGGTGGTTCCCTCAAGTGGAACCTGAGATCATACCCATTGAACCTGATACGGATAATGCCGGCGAAGGGAAAAGGACCTGTCTTACACACTCCCCTGGTTATTTTTCACCAGGAGTCTTTTCATGAAAAAAGCTATTGTTACTCTTATGATCCTGCTTTTAGCCCCTATGATTTTTGCATCGGGAAAGCAGGAGATGACCTCCTCGTCTCTTGAGGTAGAAGATTCTTCCCCCGGGGAAGAAAAAATTCTCAATATCTACTGCTATGATTCTTTTGCCTCAGAATGGGGCCCCGGACCTGCTCTGGTTCAGGAATTCACAGCCCGAACCGGTATTGAGGTGAAACTGAATGCCCCGGGTGATGCCGTGATGGTCCTGACCAAGGTTATCATGGAAAAAGACGAGCCTCGGGCGGACCTTCTCATCGGCCCGGATAACAATCTTCTGGCCAGGACCCTGGCAGAGGGAGTTCTGGAACCCTATGATGCTCCCGCCCTCTCCAGTATTTCCAGTGAACTGAAATTTGATGAGTCCAACCACCTTCTCCCCTTTGACTGGGGCTATTTTGCCATCTGCTATGATTCGGAAGTACTTTTGAATCCTCCTTCCTCACTGGAAGATCTGACA
>NZ_JAQIBL010000107.1 GCF_027859075.1 Oceanispirochaeta sp.
TAATAGTCCAGACCAGTCTCGCCCAGGGCGACAACCTTGTCCAGGTTGAGTCCTTCTGAAATCTTCTGTTCCCAGTCAGGACCGGGATTCTGGACTTCTGAAGGTGAGACTCCAATTGCAAAAACCACATTGGAAGCAGACAACAGGTTGTTGTAAAGGTCAAAAAAATCGTACAGGTTGTTACAGATGCTCATGATATAGGAGACATTATCCTGTCTGGCTTCCTGAGTTATAATCAATTGCTCGAACGGATCTTCATGAATTAACCCGATGTGGGCGTGAGTATCAAAATACTGCATGTTATTACCGCTTATAATTAAAATAGGATGTTTGGAATTAAAATCTGCGGAATGTTTAACATATCCTGTTTGGACAAGTCAACCAATGACGTAGATCTCCTCAGGGCTTATAGGATGAATTGAGAACCCTGCTATATAGATATTATTAGCCCAATATGGGAACAAAAACAAGGAAAATATGAAAAAACAAGATTTTGTTGCATGGACATTCATCGTGGATATGATATAAAAATCTTATAAAAGGTAAAATACAACATTATTAAATGAGAACATGAATTCTCCTTTAGTTGAATTACCATTCTTGTTAAACCCCGAATTCGGGAGTATAATAAAAAAAATAAGTGAATAGGTCATATCTGATCCCCACAAAAGGGCTTTTCAGCCTTGTCTATTCCTTTAGGATTAGTGTAGATTTGTCGATAATGTAGTTGAATAAGCCTCAAGGAGCACAAGTGGCTGGCAAAAGAGTGAAAAGAACGTCCGGATATCCCTCATCAAAACGCAATTCCGGTTTACTTGGACGTTTAGGCCGGGTGGGCAGGCAAAAATTAACAATCATGCTGATACCCCATTCGGAGAAGAGGGTCTTTAATTTTCAGATATCCCTTCTGGCACTCAGCTTTATAAGCATACTCCTTATTTCTCTTGTTGTTACTTTTGTATGGCTAACCGCCGATTTCTCCGGTACAAATGACCTGCTGGCTTCCCGATCCCGTGATCTGGAACATTCAGAAGCCAGTCTGGAAGTCCTCAGGGATGAGGTCAATCAGCTGATAAGTTCTACCGAAACATTTCAAAAGACCCTGTCGGGAACCCTGAATACTCTGGGGATCGAATCGGCAGGAAGAGATGCTGCTGCCAATAGAAACGGTGATCTGACTTCATTCTTTAATGTAGAATCAGCTGAAAATGGATCTCTCAGTGAAACACTGGAAATTCAGAAGCTGAAAACAGCCCTGGATCAGTCTGTTACTTCTCTTGATGAGATAGGCCAAATTCTGAACTCTCAAAAAAGCCTCCTCTCCGATATACCCACAATGTGGCCTTTAAAAGGGGTGCAGGGTTATGTGACAGCTGTTTTCGGACCATCCATTCATCCTTTTTCCGGGCAGTGGTATCTTCATAAGGGTGTAGACATGGCCTATGGATATGGTGTTCCCATTATTTCAACGGCAAACGGTAAGGTTCTGGAAGTGGATTTTGATGAAGGTTATGGTAATTTTGTTGTCATCAGACATAAATATGGTTTCTATACAAAATATGCTCATCTCCAGCGAACCTATGTAAGGCCGGGGCAGGATATTTCCCAGGGAGATGTTCTGGGAACCATGGGAAACACAGGTTTATCTACAGGACCGCACCTTCATTATGAAGTCCGTATCGGCTCTCAGGTTGTAGACCCTGTCAAGTATATCAATATGACAGACAATCATGATATTTTTAACCGAGTCACACGCAATCTTCAAAAATACAAGTAGTATTCAAATCATTCCGGCATTGCACACTTCTGCAAAAAGTCGTCAATAATTCTCAGGCAGGACTATTTCGTTTTTTTCGGAATCGGGTTAGACTATTTTAGAATTTGTAATATAAGGGCTGAAAAATGAGCGATTATATAAAAAACCATTCCTTTATAAATTCCATTATTGGAGAGGGAACAAAATTCAGCGGAGAGCTGGTTTTAAATGGCCTTCTTAGAATTGATGGCGATTTTTCAGGGAGTATCAATACTAGCGGTAAAGTCTTAATCGGTAAAACCGGTCGGGCCGAGTGTAATATTGTTGCCGGTACGGCCGTCGTCGGCGGTGTCGTTCATGGCAATATTTTTTCCTCAGGAAAAGTTGTTATTCTGGCAACCGGAATGGTTGTTGGTAATATTCAGGCCTGTAAGCTGATTGTTGAGGAAGGTGTTCTTCTTCACGGCAGCTGTATAATCAAGGGAGAAGCTGATAACAGCAAAGACGCCGCCGTCCCTGTCGTTGGCAGCAGCTATTCAGTCGACTGGCATACTGAAGCCGTCAATTCTCCGGAAACCGTGGAGAGCCGCTGATGGACAAACTGGGGATAGTTGGAAGTACTCTGGTCCCCGCATCCGGAAATAGTCCGGATAAAAAGAAAGTCAGCAAAAAAAAGACCTCTGATGTCCACTTTAAGAGCCGCCTCGGAGAAGTTGATGATTCCCAAGTGGTTCATCCTGGTTCTTTGGCTGAAGGGCTTTCGGGCCTTGAAAAAGCAGAGGATCTTTTAGATGATGTTTACAAGCTGGGAGAGGAGTTGAAGCAGGATGGAACCCTGGGAACTCTTCATAAGTATCGTGAAGCTGTCAAGAAATTCTATAAATATGTGGTGACACGGAGTCTGGAAGCCTATCAGGTGGACGGGCGATTGAATCCGAAAACCATGTCCCGCAAGCAGTATACTTTGATCTCAATAGTGGATGAGAAACTTGAGAAACTGGGTGCTGCCGTGCTGCGGAGTCAGAAAGAGCAATTGAATATTCTAAAAAAAATTGATGAAATTTATGGTATCCTTGTAGACCTTACACGCTAAGGTCGATATCGGGCAGCTATGGATAACAGGAGATAACCGATGGGATCGGAAAAAAATAAAGAACCGAACAAGGCCGGGGTATCCGTGGATCTCAACCAATACCCGGACGGTCTGTACATGACTAAAATTATTCATTCCAGTGAAACCGAAGTCTGCATTCCCTTTGAAGGGGAGTCTCTGGCTCCTGGAGAGATGATCATTGTCAAGACCCGTTACGGAAATGATATGGTCAAGGTCCTGGGATCTGTGACTGATCTGAAACATGTCCGGAAAGGAGATCTTCGGGAGGTCGTCAGAAGGGCCAGTGAAGAAGATCTGAAGAAAGCCGAATCCTTTAAGGTGAAAGAAACTGATACCTTTAAGATCTGCCGCGACAAAATTGATATGCATAAACTCGATATGTCCCTGGTTTCGGCACACTACCTGCTGGACGAACCAAAGGTTATGTTCTTTTTCACCGCGGAAAACAGGATTGATTTCCGGGAACTGGTGAAGGATCTTGTCGCTATATTCAAGATGCGCATAGAACTCCGGCAAATTGGAGTCCGTGATGAGTCCCGGGTACTGGGAGGATTGGGGGTCTGCGGTCGGGAGTACTGCTGTCACAGTCTTACTGATCATTTAAGTCCTGTCTCAATCAAAATGGCAAAAGAGCAGAGCCTTTCCCTTAACTCAATGAAAATATCAGGACCCTGCGGCAGACTGCTCTGCTGCCTGTCCTATGAGTATGATTATTACCAGGAAGAAAAGCGAAAACTCCCCAATGAAGGTACCCGCATTAATTGGGACGGAATAAGTTTTAAGGTTATTGAGGTTAATATCTTTTCCAAGCGGCTCAGGCTGTTTGGTTCAGACAGTCGAACGCTGGACATCGGCACAGAGGAAATTTCATATAATAAGGAATCCCGGACCTGGGAAATAAATCCTTTGGAAATTTAGGCTACTCTTGTTGACAGTCTCTCTGGATCTCTGTTAATATCCATCTGCTAATGAATTAAGTAATGGAAGTAAGGGTGCAGGTTTAGTGCTTTTATTATCATGAACGATAGCAGCTTTGTAAAAGCAGCGAAAGTGTTATAGGAGTCAAATTATGGCAGGAGTTAGTAAGAATGCCCGTATCGGGTCTGGTACACATAAGTTTGTCCATTCAGAAGACGGCGGCGAAGTTAAAATGAAGTCTATTTTTCAAAATGGACGGATGAAACATGTTGCTGAATGTGAAAAATGCAAACGTCAGGAAAGAAGACCAAGCGATTTCGATTTAGCGTAATCAAAAAGGTTAACAGAGTAGAGCATATCTTGGGAATCAACCCGGGAGTGTGAAAGGTTATCTGTTAACGACACTTAAAAACCATGGGAGGTAGTAGAAGTGCCTAATTCACTAGATGCAGCTAAGAGACATCGTCAGAATCTCAAAGCTAGAGGACACAATCGTACTATCAGAAGTACTGTAAGAACGAGTATCAGAACTTTTGAAGCGGCTGTAACAGCCAAAGACAAGCCTAAAGCAGAGGAAGCCTACGAAAAGTTTGTTAAACTTATCGATACGGCTACTGGTAAGGGTTTGTATCACAAGAATATGGCTGCAAGAAAGAAGTCAAGACTTCATAACACGCTTGCCACAATGGCTTCGTAAAAAATCAAATCCTAATTTTTTTAGAGAAGAGATATGTCAGAAGAAAAGCTAACAAAAGCTGAGATAATTGAGCACATTTATGACAATTCATCTATCAGCAGAAAAGATATTCACAATGTGATTGATTCTTTTTTTGAAGAAGTGAAAGAGGCTCTTGAAGATGACAGAGTCGTAGAGTTGAGAGGTTTCGGAACCTTTGAAATCCGGACCAGAAAAGGTCGGGAGAAAGCCAGAAATCCAAAAACCGGTGAGATTGTGCCTGTAGAAAGTCACGGTGTTACTGTTTTTAGACCTGGTAAAGAACTGAAGAAACTAGCTTGGTCCCTGCGTAAATAAGGGGTTCGGGGTCTATTGATAGATTCGCTCTGACAGAGTTACACCTCACCTTGTCCATTTTTGGTTAAGGTGTTTTTACAAATTATCAGCGGTTTGACCGTGTATAAAGAATGCCTCCGGGCATTCTTTTTTTTTATACTTTTGAATATGTATCCGCGACTTTATGCCCTGGTGAAGGGGAAGATTGACAATCCCTGCCAGAAGGTGGACAATAAGGACAGGGGATGAGCCCTTCGGAGGGAAAGTATGATCTCTGAGACAAAAAGAGAAGTGCTGAGTCTGTTTGATGAAGGCCGGTTATTGTATAAGTCCAGAGCATTTGCGGAAGCCATGAGTAAATTCGCTGAAGCTCTTAAGCTGGACCAGGAAGACGGACCCTCAAAAGTATATTATGCCAGATGTAAAATGTATCTGGAAAATCCACCACCTCCCGAGTGGGATGGCGTTTTTATCATGACCACTAAATAGGAATAATATGACAGCATCATTGAAGGATATTGAATCCATTTCGACCATTCTTGGTAGTGAAACGGTGTTCAAGGGGACAATGAAATTTAGTAAACCTCTCAAGATAGACGGTAAATATGAAGGCCGCATCGAATCTGAGGGATTTCTATATATCGAAGAGGGAGCAGAAGTAAGAGCAGACATTCAGGTCGGTTCTATCGTTGTCGGCGGGATTGTCTATGGAGATATTGAGGCTTCAGAAAAACTGGAAATGCTCTCCACCGGACAGGTTATCGGCAATATCAGGACAGCAAAGCTGAAAATTGCCGACGGGGTCAAGTTCGAAGGCAAGTGCGATATGATCAGTGATCCTGAATCGGTGGATGTGTTTTCTGTTCCCGTAGACCAGCTGAAACAGGACCATAATGAGCTCTGATCTTCCCGGATCGACTCTTCTTGATCTCTGTAGAAAACAAAAAATTACCCTCGTTACTGCTGAATCCTGTACGGGCGGACTTATTTGTGCGTCATTAACAGACATTCCCGGTAGCTCAGATATTGTCTGGGGCGGTTTTGTCACATATGCCAATGCGGCCAAGATCAGGGCCTTATCTGTATCAGAATCTTTGATAGCAAAGAAAGGGGCGGTTTCCCGAGAGGTTGCCGAAGCCATGGTGACGGGTGCCCTGGCTATGAGTGACGCCGGTCTGGCTGTCGCGGTGTCTGGAATTGCCGGACCCGGAGGCGGCAGCCCTGATAAACCTGTGGGGACAGTCTGGATCGCTGTGTCACTGAAAAATGGAAAAATGTATTCAGAGTTGTTTCAATTCAGTGGGAGCCGGTCACAAATCCGCTGGAGCACTGTTGAAAATGCATTAAGAATCTGTAAAAAAATTATTTTGAATGATTCCTCTCTTGACAGTGAACAGAGCTGATAATATATTTGTTTCATAAATGATTTCCTGATTTCCGGGAATCATTCCCTAATAGCAAGTCTAAATCTTCACTTTTAAACTTATTACAAAGAAGAATTTTGAATAAGTTGACATATATAATTTTTAAATCAACATTATTTTTGGAGAATTTATGGCGATAATCCGGAAGAATCTGGACGATCCTCAGGTCGGTTCAATTGAATCCGACCCTACTGAGGGTCAGAAAGAACTGGATCTGAGAAGTGGTGCAGCGCAAGAGACGGATTCAAAAGAGTCGGTCGGTGAAGTAAAAGAAAAAACAATAACAGTTAAAAAGGCTGCCGTCAAAAAAAGAACGATTGTCAAAAAGAAAGAGCCTATTGTGGAACCGGCTGCTGAATCCCCTGAATCTGTACAGGAATCCGAAGAGGTAGCAACCCCTCCCGCAAAAAAAGTCCGGCGTAAAAAAAGCATAAAAGAAACAGTAGGCTCCGTTGTGGCCGGTACAACGAATGACTCCGGTTCTGTAACAGGGACCGTCACTGTCACTAGTGATATGGGTGAAACAGTTGAAGCAAAGCCTGAATCGACAGAAACTGTCCCGGCCGATGGGGCTGGTTCAGAGCCTGTACATAAAGCAGGTAAACAGGAAAATCACAGCTCCAGGGCAGATTCCTCTCGATCAGACGCATCCAGATCAGACGCATCCAGATCAGACGCATCTCGATCAGACTCATCTCGATCAGATTCCTCTCGATCAGATTCCTCTCGATCAGACTCATCTCGATCAGACTCCTCTCGATCAGACTCATCAACTCAACGAAACAACTCATTTAATAAAAGAAAAAGCGGAAAAAATAGACGGGATCAGAATTCTAACCGGGATTTAAACCGACAGGCGCGAAACCATCCGCTTCCCACTCCTGATCAACCCCGGATCACCATCAATGATTTGTCTATCATGACCATGCCGGACCTCAGGGCTTATGCTGAGGATCTGAATTTAGGCCGTGAGGACATGATCAGTCTTAAAAAGCAGGAAATCATTTTTTCAATTCTTAAGGCTCATATTGAGAATAATGGTGTTATTTTTGCTTATGGTTCTCTGGAAATATTACCCGACGGTTATGGATTTCTCCGTTCCCCACAGAACTCATATCTTCCCGGAAGTGATGATATTTATATCTCTCCTTCCCAGATAAGACTGTTTAATCTGAAAACCGGGGATACCGTATACGGCCAGATCCGTTCACCCAAAGAGGGAGAACGCTTTTTTGCCATGCTCCGTGTGGTTCATGTCAACTTTGATGAACCAAGTGTGGCTCAAACCAGAGTCTCCTTTGAGAATCTGACTCCCCTTTATCCGACACAGCGATTGAATATGGAAACAAATATTGCTGATCCATCTACCAGAATGATCAACTTGTTCTGTCCTATCGGGATGGGTCAACGAGGGCTTATCGTTTCTCCTCCCCGTTCGGGAAAAACTGTTATTTTACAGAAAATAGCCAATGCCATCACTGAAAATCATCCGAGTGTACAACTTATCGTACTTCTGATCGACGAACGTCCTGAAGAAGTGACCGACATGAAGCGCAGTGTTCAGGGTGAAGTCATTGCTTCAACATTCGATGAACAGGCCAGCAGGCATGTTCAGGTTGCAGAAATGGTTCTAGAGAAAGCCAGGCGTCTTGTAGAGCATAAAAAGGATGTTGTCATCCTGCTGGACTCAATTACCCGTCTGGCAAGAGCCTACAATCAGACCGTTCCCACTTCGGGGAAAATCCTTTCCGGTGGTGTGGATTCCAATGCACTTCATAGACCAAAAAGGTTCTTTGGAGCCGCCCGTAATATTGAACATGGAGGCAGCCTGACTATTGTTGCCACCGCTCTGATCGAAACCGGGAGCCGCATGGATGAAGTTATTTTTGAGGAATTCAAGGGTACTGGTAATATGGAACTGGTTCTGGATAGACGGCTGGCTGATAAGAGAGTCTTTCCGGCGATAAATATTAAAAAATCCGGGACAAGGAAAGAGGACTTGCTCTTGAGCAGTGAAGAACTGAACAAGATGTGGTTGCTCCGAAAGGTCATGAATCCCATGGATGATATGGAATGCACTGAAATGATTGTTGACAAAATGAGGAAAACCAAGAATAATGAGGCGTTCCTGAAGTCGATGAATTCGGCATAGGAAGTTTCAGGTTCTTTGAAACGGAGAACCGACGGAGGATAAATAGTTATGAAAGAAGGAATTCATCCCAAGTATGTGGATGCTACTGTTAAGTGCGCTTGTGGAAATGTCATTCAAACCCGTTCTACCCATGGGGATATGGAAGTTGAAATTTGCAGCTCCTGTCACCCCTTTTACACTGGTAAACAGAAATTGGTAGATACTGCAGGTCGTGTTGAAAGATTCAACAAGAAATACGGAATCAAAAGCAAAGACTGAAATTACTTCAGTTTAATGACAAAAAATGACCACTCCCTTCAGGGAGTGGTTTTTTGTTGCCCTTATATAGGGGCTTAATTTTCGGTCCAGGGTTTTTTTATTGAATTATTGGTGAACATGACGTAATATAAAAGTGGGTTTTTAACATCAGAATTTAAGGCTAAACATGGAAGATTTGCATACCCTTCATAAGAATATTTACGGAAAAGAACCGGATGTTATCGTTCGGGTTCCTGGAAAGCTTAATCTTATGGGGGAACATACGGAGTACTTTGAAGGACTCGTCCTTGCCGTGGCCGTAAACAAATTTATTGAAGTATCCATCTCTGAACGGGATGACAATTCACTAAGGGTTTACTCCGTAACTTATAATGAAAGAAAAAAGTCCTCCTTATCCGGTCTGAAATACAAAAGAGAGGACCGCTGGGCCAATTATGTTAAGGGTGCCATAGCCGTGATGCTTCAGCTTGGATGTCCGGTTAAAGGACTGGATATCACCATCAACAGTGAGATCCCGGAGCAGGTAGGGCTGGGTTCCTCATCCTCTTTGACACTGGCTCTGGTATCGGCTCTTAAAAAACTCTATGACTTTGAAATTTCTGATATTCAGCTTGTAGAATCTGCCCGCTTATCTGAATTGAAATTCATGCAGAAAGATCCCGGTCTGGCAGCCTGTGCTGTTTCCTATTTTGCCAAGGAAGATCAGGCCTTACTCATAGATACAAAAACCATGGACATCCTGACCATTAACATGGATTTCAAGCCCATCATACTCCTGGTGACAGATTCCAATGTTCCTAATGGAATCGGGTACGGCGAGGCTGATGATCTGAGAAAGGATTTTGATGAATGTAAGAAGCTGTTAAACAGCCATGGCCGTCATATCACTCTCAGAGATATGACGATACAGGACATAAGAGTTGAACTGGACCTTCTCCCCGAGCATCTCAGAAGGCGTTCTATCCATATAATTGAAGAAAATCTGAGGGTGAGAGAGTTGAAGGCAGCTCTGGAGCACAATGATCTGATCCTGGCGGGAAAGTTGATGTACCGCTCCCATGAGAGTCTCCGTGATTTGCTCGAAATTTCCTGTCCAGAACTGGACTGGCTTGTGAAAAGGGCCTTTGAAACCAATGGAGTCATGGGCTCCCGCATGGTGGGAAATGGCTTTGGCGGTTGTACAATCAACCTGATAAATGGTAATAATATTCCATTATACGATGAGCATCTTGAAGAATATGACAGGATATTCGGCTTCAAGGCGGATTATTTTATCTGCACTCCCGTATCAGGTCTGAAAGCATTACAGGATAAAGAGTAAAATTTCATGAAAATATTAATCACAAATGATGATGGGATTGAGAGTCCCGGCATATTAAGCCTCAGGGATGTATTGTCCCGGAAACACGATGTCTGGGTCATGGCTCCCGATGGAGACCGCAGCGGATACTCTCATTCCATTACCCTCAGGAATCCTGTGAAAATTGAAAAGCTGGGACATCACTTGTATCGCTGTTCGGGGACACCCGTTGACTGTGTTGTCTATGGGCTGGCGGGGTACCTGGAGGAAGACTTTGATGTCATTCTCTCGGGCATCAATATCGGTCCCAATATGGGGACGGATATACTTTATTCCGGAACGGCTGCGGCTGCCAGGCAGGGGGCTCTTAAAAATATTCCCTCCATAGCCTTGTCTTTAAATCAGTTTGAACCTCCCTTCGATTTTGACTCTATTTCCGAATTTTTACTCTACCGGCTTGAAAATCTGGTATCCCTTTGGGAAGACAGTTGTTTTTTGAATATGAACTTTCCCGATAAGATGGTTGAGAATAGTGAAATGAAATGGTGCTGGCCCGCCAAACGGATCTACCGGGACGAGATTGTCCAGTTTCAGCCTCCCAGAGAGAAAGGAACATTCTGTTTCCTTAAGGGGTGTCTGATTCAATCTGAAGAGGAGGAAGGATCGGATGCTCTGGCTGTGCATTCCGGTTTTGTGTCCATCTCAGCGATCTCTCTGTCCCCATCCATCGTACCCCATATCGGGTCGGTTAATGAAAAAGCCGGGTCAGTCTGCTGATGACTTTTCGGGAAGACGGTTTGAATTTATACAATAATGGTCTGTACCAGGAAGCTCTTGATGCTCTTTTGTCTGAAGATATTGATCCGGTAGATGACCCCGAACTGGCTTATTTGATGGGACTTTGTTATACCCGTCTGGAGGAGTTCAGTGCAGCAGTTTTCTATCTGGAAAAAGCCACGGAAAGGGACATCTCCCTTATCAGAGTCTTTCAGTGCCGTATGGTACTCAGTTATGTCTATAACATTACCAGAGATTTTAAGAGTGCCGAGAAACAGTTGAAGAAGGTTCTGGAAGACGGCTTTGAATCCTGCCAGATCTTCACATCTTTGGGTTATGCCCTCTGGAGTCAGAAGAAAGTGGAGGAGAGCATCGATTTTCTTTCCCGCTCTCTTGAAATGGACCCTGATAATGCAAATACCTTGAATTCCATGGGATATATCATGGCTGATGAGGGGATCAATCCAGAAAAAGCCGTCGAGTACTGCCATCTGGCATTGTCTTTCCAGCCGGATAATGGGAATTATCTGGATTCTTTGGCTTGGGCACTTTTCAGGACCGGAAAATTGAAAGAGGCCCGCAACTATGCGGAAAGAGCCTTGGATGCCGGTGCTGATAAATCAGTTTGCAGGGAGCATCTGAATATGATAGATCAGTATGATAAATTTTAAGAAGGCTTTGCCCCTTATTTTTCTTTTTCTCTCTTCCCTCTTACCGGCTCAACAGAACCGGGTTTCTGATTCAGTGGCAATCAGGGCGGCGGAAGAGTTGCGCTGGGGAGTCATCTCCTTTCATCAGGGTCTCTTTAATAAGGCCATCCTATCCCTCGAAAAATCACTGGCATTGGATGCGGGTAATGATTTGACACGTTTCTGGCTGGGACGGAGTTATTATCAATCCGGATTTGAAGAAGCCGCCCTTAACGAATGGGAAAATCTTATCTCCGGAGGGAAGGCCGGATCAACCTTGCTCAGTTTTGTTGAAATCATAACCGACCGGAGGGGGTTGGCCAGAGAGCTGAAGTCCAGCGGCCAACTCGTAGAACTGTTTGAAATTCCAAGGGAACAGGCAGGCATCAACTACTACGACCGACCTGTCTCTGTTGCGGCTTCGCCTCAGAGGGACGGAAGCTTTTATCTTCTTTCTTACCTGAATGGCAATCTCATCAGAATCACAACCACCGGACGGATACACCATGTTCTGGCCGGGGGGCTGCTGGGCTTCGACAGACCCTGGGACATTGCCTTTCTTCCTGAAAACAAATTGATTATATCCGAATACGGTGCGGATCAGCTCTCGGTCTGCAATCCCGAGGGTTTTAGAATCCAGACTATCGGTTCCAAAGGGACGGCACCTGGAGAACTTTTAGGACCACAGTATATGGCTGTTTCCGAGGATGGATATATCTATGTATCTGAATGGGGCAACAGGAGAATCAGCAAATTTAATCTAGAGGGTGAGTTCATCCTGAGTTTTGGTGAACGCCGTACGGACTATTCCGGTTTAAGTGGTCCCAGCGGGATTGCCCTGCGTAACAATAGTGTTTATGTTGCTGATTCCAAGAACGGAAGGATTGAAGTCTTTGATAAAAGCGGAAACTATCTCAAGCCTCTGATCAGAGATGGTCTGAAGTCTCCCGAAGGGCTGTTGTTTACTTCTGACAGTTCCCTGCTTATTGCCGATGCCGGACGGATCATGGTTTATAATCTGGAGAATGATGTCCTTTCTGTCTCTTCTGACCTGGGAGGCAAGGGGAAGAGAATCCTCAGTATCTGCCAGGATGAGAATGGTAATATAATCTCCGCCGATTTTGATAATAATTCTGTTTCGGTCATGACTGATGTCTCTACTCTCTATGCCGGTCTGTTCCTTAGAATCAACCGGATTGTTACGGATGAATACCCCCAGGTTCATGTGGATTTTACGGTGGAAGACCGTTGGGGGAAACCCGTTGTCGGACTGGATAAATTGAATTTTTTTATCAGAGAAAAAGATCGGAATGTAGAAAATTTTGAGATAAGCTATACGGGTTACAATAATCGTGACCTGAGTCTGGCTGTGGTGGTTGATAAAAGCAGCCGTCTTCAAAGCAGCGATGAGATCATGAGAGACGGTGTTCGGGAGTTGTTCCGCCACTTGAATCCCGGTGATGATCGCTATCTGATCGGGGCCATGGATGCACCCCAGCTGCTTGCCGAGCCCGGAGATAATACTTTGGATGCTCTGGTGCGCATGATGGATGGATGGAGCCCTACTAGTGATGTGGCTTCCGGATTGAGGCTAGGTGCTTCCTACCTGCTGCCCGGTCGAAAGAGGAAGGCCATGGTTTTCCTGACAGACGGGAATATTCATAGGGATACTTTTATCCAGTATGGACTGCAGGATATGGCGCAATACATGAAGAATAACGGTATTTCCTTCTTTCCTGTCTACCTGGATGCGGAGCTGCGGAATGAAGAACTGGACTATATCGCCCGGGAAACCGGCGGAACAAGTCAGTATCTCTTTCAGCCCAGGGGTATCCTTCCTTTACTGGAGCAGGTCCGGAGTGATGTGAACGGTTTTTATACGTTGACATATGATTCTCTGGCCTATTCTGATTTTGGAAGAGCCTATATCCCTCTATCGCTGGAAGTCAATTTTGTGAAAAAGAGCGGCAGAGATGAGATGGGTTTTTATGCTCCTCTGGAATATTGATCGTCTCTGATAAAATCGGCAGCGGATAAAAACCCGGATATATAAATGGTAAAATGGATTAAAATGAGAGCTCAGTTTCTGAATGAATATTGGGAGTCCCTCTGTCATGGATGTGGCAAATGCTGTTATGAAAAACATTTCCTCCCCAAGGGGACTCTTGTCATCGACTTTGACAGGCCCTGCCGGTTTCTGAATGAAGACATAAAACGTTGTACTGTCTACGTAAACCGCTTTAATGCCTGCAGGGAGTGCCAGAAAATCACTTTCTGGACGGCCTTGTTTTCTCCGGCCCTACCGCCGGACTGCGGTTATGTCGTAAAAATAAGGGGTGCCTTTAAGCACCCCTTGAAAACATTAAAATCCTGGAAATTTATTCGGCGTTTACTGCAATGAGCCGCCAACCTTCTCTGTATTCCCTGAAATAAAACTTGTGCAGTCTTCCGTAAAATCCAAACTCGTCATCAAATATCCTGATACCCTCTTCAGTCAGGCTGACACTCGCCACCCAGGAGCTGCCTTCCGGCATTATATAGATACGATTAAGTGAGTAGATTGAAACGGGATCGATCCTGTCCAAAGGGTATTTTTTGAAAACCTGCCGGACAAAGGTCAGAACTTCTTTTTTTTCAACACCATCGTCATAACCAGGCAGATAGAGTCTTGTTGACAGGAGAGACGCCAGATCTCGCTCATTTTCCGAGAAAACGGCGCGCATCAGTTTTCCAAAAAAATACTGAACTGCTGCCGGTTCTTTACCGCTTGGCCTGACGGGAGATAAAGTTGTCAATGGGCCGGCTTCTACGGGAGAGTCGGGGTAATCCATATTCTCTATTCCTGGAAAAATTTCATCAGCCATGCGTTTATATGCATCGCCTTTCTCATTCTCTCCCAATTCGCCATATTGTTCTCCCACAGCCAGATAGGCTCCGGCTATCACAAGTCTTTCACTCTCTGAATACTCTTCAAAAAAACTCTCACCAGCTGTCGCACTCATGGTGATTATAAAAAACATCACAGTCAGTAGGTTGAGAGGTCTGATTATTAAGAACCCTTTTCTGATATAATTCATAACATATCTCCCCGCATTGAATCATTGTTGTTCTTTTTTAGTATAGTACCAGCAAACTTAAAAGTAAATCATGTGTCTACTCTTATCCGTAAGATGATTTTTTTCCTGAACTCTCTGTCTTTAAAAATAACTGGTAAGCTGTCAAATAGATTGAAAGGGGCGGAAAAAATCAGTACATTAATGGAATGGCAGGACAAAACAGCTTTGATAGCGATTTTTTAAATCAGGTGGACGAAGGGCTCAAAGAGCCTGATATGTACAGAGTCCTTCTGTTGAATGATGACTATACAACTCAGGACTTTGTTGTAGAAGTTCTAGTGACGATTTTTCATAAACAGCCCGTGGATGCGACCCGGATCATGCTGGATGTGCATAAAAAAGGACGTGGTATGGTGGGTTTGTTTACCTTCGATATCGCTTCGACTAAGGTTAAGCAGGTAAAAGAGCTGGCTAAACAGAGGGAATACCCCTTGAAATGCGTCATGGAGAAGGCTTGAGATATGGATATCAGTCAGGAACTACAGATTATTGTCAACGCGGCCTATCAGGAGGCCAGAAGCCGGAAGCATGAGTATTTTACTCCCGAGCATCTTCTGCTGACGACTCTTGATTTTGATGCTCCCAGAGAAATGCTTGAATCCTGCGGTGCAGATCCGGATCTGATCATCGAACAGCTTGAGGAATTTTTCACCAAAAATATTGAGGTAGTCAGTGGCGCCGAGCCGGTGCAGTCAGAAGGATTACAGAATATTATTGAGCGATCCATGCTCCAGATGAGCTCGGCAGGAAAAGACATCATTCACATCGGCGATCTCCTGGTGGCTATTCTGGATGAGCCTGAAAGTTTTGCCTCCTATTATATGAAGAAATCCGGTGTTAACCGTCTTGAACTCCTCAGTGTAGTTTCTCATCCCATCGAAGATGAGCTTGAAGGCGTCAATTCCATGGACTCTGATTCGGAAGACGCTGCCGAAGAGCTTTCATCCCAGGAGGGCCGCGGACACCGACAGGACCGCAAGAGTAAATCGGCCCTTGCACAGTACACAACCGACCTGACCAGGCTGGCGGAAGAGGGGAAACTGGAACCCCTGATTGGACGGGAAGACATTCTGGAGCGGACCATACAGATCCTTTCACGCCGGTTGAAGAATAATCCTGTGCATGTGGGGGAACCGGGTGTCGGCAAAACAGCCCTCACCGAAGGTCTTGCCTACCGAATCGTGAATGATGATGTTCCCTCTTTTTTAAAGGGATTTCGGATATTTTCTCTGGATATGGGCAGCCTTCTGGCGGGAACCCGTTTCCGGGGGGACTTTGAAGAGCGGATGAAGAGGGTCCTCAAAGACCTTGAAAAGCTGAGTAAGTCCATACTGTTCATCGATGAAATCCATACCATTATCGGTGCCGGAGCAGTTTCCGGAGGTAGTATGGATGCTGGAAATCTGCTCAAACCAGCCCTTGCAAAGGGGCAGCTTCGCTGCATCGGCAGTACAACTTATGATGAGTATACAAAACACTTTGAGAAGGACCATGCCCTGGCCAGGCGTTTTCAGAAGATTGATATTCCGGAAACCACAGTGGAAGAAACTTTGAAAATTCTAAGGGGCCTTCAGGATGTCTATGAGATTCACCACGGTGTCCGGTACTCTGAAGAAGCCCTGGAAGCGGCTGTCAGGCTTTCTGATCAGTATATCAACGAAAAACACCTCCCCGATAAAGCTATCGATCTGATCGATGAGGCAGGAGCCTGGAAGGCCCTGAAGCAGGAAAAAGAAGGGGCTCCTCCCGACTCTCTTCCCGAAGTGACAGAGCAGGACATCGAAAAAGTGGTTGCCTCTATCGCCAGGATACCAGAGAGGAGCGTCTCTGCCAATGAAACGGATAAGCTTCGTGATCTGGACAAGGCCCTGAAGAAAAACCTTTTTGGCCAGGATGAGGCTGTCGATGCGGTGACCCTGGCGATCAGACGATCCCGGGCCGGTTTCCGGCAGGATCATAAACCCGTCGCCTCCTTTCTTTTTGTCGGCCCCACGGGGGTAGGGAAAACAGAGCTGGCCCGTTTGCTTGCCTCTGAATTGGGTGTGTCCCTCCACCGGATAGATATGAGTGAGTATCAGGAGAAACACACTGTGTCCCGACTCATCGGATCACCTCCCGGTTACGTGGGATATGAAGAGGGGGGATTATTGACCGATACAATTCGGAAAAATCCCCATGCAGTTCTTCTGCTGGATGAAATTGAGAAGGCCCATCAGGATGTGTTTAACATCCTTCTCCAGATGATGGATTATGCCACTGTCACGGATAACATGGGCCGGAAAGCGGATTTTCGGCATGCTGTCATCATCATGACCTCCAATGCGGGAGCCCGAAACCTCGGCAGAAGTCAGATAGGATTCGGTGACCGGGTCATGAATGGGGAAATCGTGAATGATGAGGTCAAGAGGATATTCACCCCCGAATTCAGGAATCGTCTGGATCAGATTATAACCTTTGCCAATCTGCCGGATGATGTTGTGATATCAATCGTTAAAAAGGAACTGGCCGGCTTTGAGACACAACTGGCCGCACGGAATGTTTCCCTGGAAGTCAGTGACTCCTGCATCGAGTTTCTGGCAAAAGAAGGGTATTCTCAGGAATACGGAGCCCGGAATATCTCCAGACTGATCGATGAAAAGATCAAGACATTCTTTGTGGATCAGGTCCTTTTCGGTAGTCTGGTTTCGGGTGGCAAGGCCCGGGCCGATATGAAAGACGGGGCTGTCTTCATTGAGGTTCTCCCCAGTGAGGGATGAGGAATTTCCCTGGCTGGAATACGACCAGTATTTCCCCTTTCCTCCCGAAGAAACCTGGGAGGATGATATCGTGGGAGTCGGGGGGAATCTGTCTCCAGGGCTCTTGATCTCTGCCTATTCCCAGGGTGTCTTTCCCTGGTTTAATGAGGGGGAGGACATCCTCTGGTGGAGCCTGGACCCCCGCTTTGTCTTGTATCCTGAAAACCTCAGGATCAGCCGGTCCATGAAAAAAGTCCTCAAATCCGGAAAATTCAGGGTCACCCTTGACTGCGCTTTCAAGGATGTCATGACAGGTTGCGGCAAGGTGCCCCGGAAGGATCAGGATGGTACCTGGATCTCTGGTGACATGTTAAAAGCATATTCAACTCTTCATGAATTGGGCTTTGCCCATTCTGTTGAAGTCTGGGAGGATGAGAGCCTTGTCGGGGGCCTATACGGTGTGTCCCTGGGGCGTGCTTTTTTTGGTGAATCCATGTTTGCCATCAAGGCAAATGCCTCCAAGACAGGATTTATCGCCTTGTCTTCTTTTCTGGAGGAGAAGGGATTTTCCTTTATTGACTGTCAGCAGCATACGGAACATCTGGGATCTCTGGGAGCCTGTGACGTACCCCGCAGCCGTTTCCTCAAGGAACTTCGGATGGCGCTGAAAGAAGGTACAATTCGGGGAAACTGGTCTGTTCTCTTTCCGGGATTTCCTGTATCTACTCAATGGAATAGACTGACAAGGCAGAACCAGGAGGTTCAAGGCTGAAAAAGGGGATTCTTTACCTCATTTTACTCCTGATCTCTCTTCTCTCTCTTTCTGCCCAGGCCGGTAATTTGAATGAAACAGACATTCTGGAACAGGAATACAGAAAGGGCCGTCTTGTGGATCTGGCTTTATCGGATATTTCCAAGGGCAACTACAAAGGCGCCCTGACCTACCTGGATGCTGCGATTGCCCTATCTCCACAAGAGACGACTCTGTATGAATTAAGGCTGTCGGTTCTTGATATTGTTATCCTCACTGAAGGAGGGGATACAGGCTCAGATATTGATCCGGAAGATCCGAATTTTACTGAGTTTTATCACCCTGATGATGAAGAAATTATCACCCCGGACTTTGCCCGGGAACTCCTCTCAGAATCTCAGAGGGAAGATCCCCGTATCAATAGAAATGCATTTTCTCTGACCCTGGGTGGTTCCTATGGTTTGACCCAGCCGGTGTATTTGGAGAATAATCTGGTTTTGTCAGGGGATATCACCACTCCCATACATCCCTTTTACCGACTTTCAGTGGGAACCCGATATTTTTTTAATGAATCCGTACGTCAATTTGGAATTGCTGCCCGATATAAGGGAGTGTTCAATAAGGAGGATCAGACTGATATGCTGGAGCATCAGTTTGACTTTACCTTTCATTACAGGGGGTTTTTTGCCGAAACCCTGGAGAGCAGGATGATTCTGGGAGCCAAGATAGGGGTAGGATATCTATTTCTGAAGGAGATGGAGAATGGGGAAATCCGTCCTTTGGAAAGTCACAATTCTCTTATAGCTGGTTTTTATTTTGAGGACGCCCTGCTGAGGTATCTATTCAAGGAGCAGAAGCTTTTTAAAAAGATTGTCATGGAATTTGATTTTGACTTTATCTTTTTTTCAAGCTTCAACGAAGTAAGTATGGTCCAGTTCTTAATGGGCATGGGCTACCAGTTCAACGAGGATTGGTCTCTGGGTATCTTCAATGAAATATTCAACAGTCCTGTCAATATCCAGGAAACAAACTCCTGGGAAGCCGGGATGAAATTGAAATATACCTATTAATCAGGAACATATTGCATAAAATGTGCCATCCGTCCGGGTTGCGCCCAGTTACAGGTCCCTTCCATATTCTGTTGTTTTAAGATTCTATTAATTCCAGGATGTTTCAAATCTGTAAGGACTCGTCGGGCTTCTTCTTCTGATCCAAAGGAACAGGCCGCCTGAAGGGCCTGATTCGGAATCCATGGTTTTCCCTCAAAAGTATGAAATATCCGGGGATTAAAATCCTTTTTTCCATAGGCCTCCCAGACGATTTTCCAGGATGAAAAAGTATAGGGTCCTACCCCTAAAAGGGTCCAGAATCTCCCCATTTTCATGGTACTGCCCAGCATGCTTCCCTTTCGGCTGGTCAGCTGATCCTTTTGATCTGATAAATATTGATAGGCCAGAGGATATTTTTTGATCTCTTCCAGTCCTAATACTTTTCCATTTCTCTTGTAGGGTAGAAATATAAAGCGGTTTGCCCTCTCTTTTCCCTTAAATTGTTCAGATGTAATCAGCGGGTAGACCAGCTGATCAGGCAGTAATACGGATCTGCTTTTATTGTACAGCCGTACTGTGTCTTCACTTTCTTTTTCGAGGCGGTCAAAGATGAAAATTTGATTACGTCCTCCCGTATTGATACCCTGTCTGGGACGTGAATCCGCTGCTAAACGGATCAGCGGGGGTGACAGCTCATTATCCAGTATTCTGTAGGAACTTCCCTGCTGGCCCACTGTGCCGGACATCTCACTCTTCCATTGACCCCTTTCCATCAGGGTCAGATAGGGAATCCTGTTTTTTTGAGGCTCCGATTTTTTTAAGGCGGTAAAACCGCAGCGTGTATTCACATCCTGAAAAACATTGTTTGCTCCAAAATCCCGTATTTCCTGGATACTGAAACAATCCCCTGCCAGTATCCCCTTGCGGAAGGTATTATGAGCCCCTTCATTGAGAAGGAGGGAGAGGGGTATGAAGAAATAGGCTTCTCCCCCCACTTTGAGGTGATCCTGCATGGCTTTTTGTATGATCAGGGCTGCCAGATCAATGCGTGAATGACCCAGAAGGATATGACGGCCCTTGCCGACGAGCCCATAATGCTTGAACAAGGCTTTCAGATCTTCCTTTTCCTCATCGGGAAGATCTGTGAAATTCAACCAGGGCGGATTCCCCAGGAGTATGTCCCATGATTCGGGTTCTACAGTCAGGAAATCCCTTTGACTCAGCATGTTCTGTGGAATTGTGAGGGAATAGGAGTTTTCAATCCTTTCCTTGAAGTTCAGGATAAACTCTTTTTCTTTTTCATAACCCTTGAGCCTGCCGAGCATGTCCCCTGTTATAGGGATCTTATTGTTTTGACAGGTCCTGATCAGGGCTTCCAGTAGTCTGCCGTTTCCGGCTGTCGGGTCCAGTACTGAGGCCCCGGAGGCCCACTTTCTATGGATGTTGTAGGTCTGAATCATGGTTTCGGCCATATCCAGGGGAGTAAAAAAAGCACCAATCTTTTTTTTATCAGTCCTGGTCAGTAGGAGGGGTCTGTTCATACTTTTTCAATAGCTCCTCGATATTTGTTTCATAAAAGCAAGTCGATAGTTCTGTTGAGATGGCCTCAATCAGGGGATCATTCGCAAATCCGGGTATAGGATTGCTGTAATGGCATAGTGCCTGGAGCAGGGCGGCGAGATCCTGACTCTTCAGGGGTTGGACAGGTACAAACCCTTTTCTCTTTTTATCGAGGATGACCTTATACAGGATTCTCTGTTCCAGGAGCGGCAGGAGTAAGTTTTCAGTATTCCTTTCGGGAAGATTCACGGCATTTGACAAAGCCGTCAAATCCGGAGGAGTCCGGGAGTCTTTGAAGGCCCGGATGATGATGGAATAGAGACGAAGGCTGTTGATCAGGGCTTCTCCCGGGGCGCTTGTTTTTAACCTCTTCATAGAGAAGTAAGAACGGTGCTGATGCACATAGGTCAATTCAGCGACGAGGAGCAGAATGATCCAGACCAGCAGCAGCCAGATCAGCATCAAAGGGACCATAAACAGAGACCCGTAAATGACGGATAAGCGGACCGACTGGGACGCCCAGAAACCAAACAAACGCTTGGACAGTTCCCAGAGGATGGATCCGGTGGCTGCCCCCAGGAGAGCACTCAGGGGATGAACCCGCCTGCCCGGGATAAGAGTCAGCAAAGCAAACTGTCCCAGAAATATAAAGAGGAAGGAGGCCATCCTTTTTTCAAAGATGGGATAGATCCAGGAGGAATCCATTTTTTGCAGAACCAGATTTATCATGTCTCCTGACAGGGTAATGCTGGCGCCGATGAACATTCCCGCAAAAATAATAACCGCCGTGTAAGTCATGATGCGCTGCAGCAGGTTCCGGTCTGTACTCACTCTGAATATATGATTGAGGGTGATTTCAATATTATTGAGTAGAGCCAGAACAGTCAGGATGAAGACAGGAGTTCCCAGAAGTCCCAGGCGTTTGCTGTTGTCTGCAAAGTCCAGGATGGCATTCTTGATGGGCTCCTGCATGACAGGCAGAAGGGTGTTGGCCAGAAACGTCTGCACCGATTCATCTGTCATGACAGGCCCGCCAAAACCTATGAGTATTGCCAGAAGGGGTACGATTGCCATGAGTGTGGAGTAGGCAAGACCTGCCGCTCTCTGAGGACCTGCATCGGCAAGAAAGCGAATGAGGATCTGCTCTAATAAGGTCATGAATCGTAGAAATCGGGTAATCATTTTTTTCATTGAGATATGTCGAAGATTATAGGGCAGGAATGTCATGTTCTCAAGACAGGAAAAAAAATTTCCGGTGATTCCCTGTCAGAGGAATCACCAATGGTTTTGAAAAGAATCAGGGAGGGGTTATTTCACCATTCAGGTCCCAGAGATCTTCCCAGGTCTGGCCGTCTTTCCACAGAAAAACCTGACCCTTGATGAGGCGGCAGTTCTTGTCAATCCTGGACAGCTCTTCCATCTCTTCGTCGGTCAGTAGATTTTCCACAGTCAATTTGATGTTGCTGAGGTATTCGTTTCTGTGTACTGAGAAGGGGATGGGTATCTGACCTCTCTGGACGGCCCATTTGAGGCAGACCACCGCAGGGTGGGCACCCAGACGGGCGGCAATTTTTTTAATAGCGGGATCTTCAATATCCACAGTATCGGTCTCAGATTTATCTCTGTCGGGCCTTGTGGGTGAACCGATGGGACAGAAACCTATGGGTACAATGTTGTTGGCTCGGACAAAAACAAACATTTCCTGCTGCTGGAAGTGGGGATGGAGTTCCATCTCGTTACAGGCCGGCTGTATTTTTGCATCCCTTAAAACAAGTTTTAGTTTGGGGATTGTCATATTGGAGGTACCGATATGTTTTACCAGTCCCATTTCTACCAGTTCTTCCATCTGTCTCCAGGTCTTCATGAAATTCTCATGGATATAGGGCTTGGCATCGGGGCTTCTTGAATCAACATCACACCCGGGAGCATGAAAGTTAGGGAAGGGCCAGTGCACCAGGTAAAGATCCAGGTAATCCAGCTGAAGATCCTTGAGGGACTGTTTACAGGACCCTATAACATCATCATGTTTATCATTCCATACCTTGGACGTCACCCAGAGGTCTTCTCTTTTGATTCCGCCATCCATTGCTGTTTTCAGGGAATTTCCGATAAGATCTTCGTTGCCGTATACAGAGGCACAGTCTATGTGTCTGAAACCGACTTTGATGGCTCCCAGCACTGCATCTGCAATATCCTGCATACTGAAGCGGTCGGAACCGAAGGTTCCCATACCGATAGCTGGAATTTCCTTACCAGTCCAAAGTTTTCTGGTGGGGACAATTTTTGGATCAACTCCATCTGGGGCGATGGAGAAGGCTTTTGTGGCTTCTGACATATTTCTCTCCTTGACAGTTTTAGTGTGTTAGAACACTTGTTTCATAGGTCATTTATACACTAGTTTCTCAGCTTTAGCAAAGGATTTCCGGATTTTATTTTAATCTTATGGATATTCTTGGGGGGAATGGTATAAATCAGGATCAAGACTCAAAAAAATTAGGATGCCCCGGTCGTTTGCTGGTATAATAAAATAAATTCAATTTTGGAGTTCTCAATGAATTGGGATTATTCTCTCTTTGATGCTGTACAACTCATGATCCCGATTTTCTGTTTCTTTCTGACATTCGCAGTTGTCATCATTTATCTGTTTCTCTATGGAAATTTCCAGAAGAGGATATACTCGACGGGATTCCTCTTCAGTCTGACCGCAATGTTTTTTGTCCTATTTGAATCTCTTGTTATTATTTGCGGCTGGTTGGGGCTGTATGAATCAGGCCGGATCTTCCATTTTGTCGGTCAGATGACGGCTTCCTATTTTATGTATACCATCCTGCTTTTTTCATCGGCTCTCATGGACAGGGATAATCTCTTTTCAAGAATAGTTCAAAAGATAGCATATATCGGCCTGGGAGTTGCAGTAGTGCTGACCATTGTCAGTCTTATCAAACCCGCACTTTTTATCTCTCTGACCCAGGCGGGGGAATACGGCTATCTCACTCCGGGGAACTTTGCCCGGGGAAAAGAGGGCATTCTACTCAGCCTGAGAGACCTTTTCATGGGGTTTTGTATCCTCGTTCTGATTTTTATGTCTATCATCTCTCTGGTGATAAACCGGGTGGATGTAAAAACCATTCTCATCGCTTCTGGAAATTTCTTTGCCACCTTTTCGGCTATTGATGATTTGGTTTTCTTTCACTTCGGCCGGAACTTTTATCTGAATAATTTCAGATATTCCCGCCTGTCCGTGGGGTTATCCCTTATGTCCTTTGTCATCATGATTGCCATCCTGACAGATTACATCATGACCCAGAATCAATTGGTTTTGACTCATGATGTTCTGCAGAGTACTCATAACAGACTCAAACTGTCTGAGCAGAAATACAGGCGCCTGGCCGAAGGTGCAGACCAGGCTGTTTTTTCCTTGTCCAGTGATTACCGGTTTATATCCTACAACAAGAAGGCCCGATTCTATTTTCATCTGTCCAAGGATGGGGTGAATGCTTCACTCCCGGATATTCTCGGCAATGCCGGAGGCCGTGAGACAAAAGGTGTTTCCAGGCAGATCATATTGGAACAGCTCAGGAATTTGAGCCGCGATATGAAGTCTGTCCGTTTCCATTCCATCATGAATGATCTCAGGACGGGAGAGCCGGAAGAACTTGAGTTCCATATTGATTATTTTGAGACAGACGATGGAGAGGTCGAATATATATGCCGGGCTGAAAGGATGAAAGCCAACCGTTTGATCCGCTGTATTGAGCAGGAAAAGCTTCAGTTGTCCCTGGAAAATTATATTATAGCCATCGATGATGTGACCACCAGGTTGACCAGTGCTCTCAATAAATATATGGACTCGGGGAGTGCTCTCATGATAAAGATGGGGCTTCAGGAGATCATTATCAATGCCATCGAACATGGCAATCTGAATATTACATTTGAGGAAAAATCCAGGGCTTTGAATGAAAACCGCTACCTCGATTTTATCAGGGAAAGGCAGATGGATTCCCGATATAAAGACCGCATGGTCAGGATCAATTATGTTTTGAACAAGGATGCGGTCCAGTATATGGTGACCGATGAGGGGAGGGGCTTCGATTTTAATGCGACCATGAGGATGGTGGACAGCTCGGTCGAACAGGATTTTCTGCCTCACGGAAGGGGTATAAATATGTCCCGTGTGCTCTTTGATAAGGTGAAATACAACAGCAAGGGCAATCAGGTCCTTCTGGTTAAAAAATTCGAAAAATAGAGATCAGGCAAGAAGGTCAACCTTTAAAGCCATATCGTCGGGAAGGGGTGCCCGGTCCGGATCAGTTTTATTTCTCTCTTCATACTTCAGGAGGAGCCTTTTTTCCTCGATTCGCTCCTCCTCCCTGAGTTGTTCTACCTCCCTCAGGGCCTCTTCTTTTTCGATTCTGTCCCAAAAATAGGACTCTGTAATGTCCTCCAGCTCCTGGATCGGTCTGATGTCGATCGGTTCAGGAACCGAGGTTTTCCCGATTCCCGTATTCATAGCGGATGTCTCCGAAATTGAGTATAACAGAGCCGTTTGTGACTCATATGATTGTTTATTGTTGATTTCATGATTCAGAGTCTCCTTTTCAGAAGACCCTGATGATCAGACTTTGAATCCGAAGTTCGCCGGAATGACCCTGCGTCTGAAATCTTCATTGAAATAGCGGTCGGTCATGCTGGCAATATAGTCCACGGCTATCCGCTCTGGTGCTGTTTCTTCGATGTAGGTCGGTTTCATTTTCAGATAAGCCCATTTGTATATAAAACTGTTTTCATCTCTGGAAATAAGCTCCTTGCAAAAAGCCTGATAAAGATAGCGGAACATCTTTTCGATCTTGTGATCTTCCGATTTTTTCTCAGGATTAAGGTAAATTTTTTTATAGTTGAACTGAAGCAGATCCTGCAGGGCCTTTTGAATGTCTAATGAGAAATTGAGACCTTTTTTACCGTAACTCTGTTCAATCAGATCAAAAGAAAGGGTCCGGATTATTCTGTCATTTCTGTCGCCCAGAACGGCCTGAATCGCCGGAGGAATTTCCTCTCTTTTCAGCATGCCGATGGTTATGGCATCTTCAATATCCCGGCCTATATAGGCAATCACATCGGATACCCTGACGACACAACCTTCCAGTGTCATGGGACGCAGAGTGGAGGAACTGCCCTTGTGGGTAAAGCAGTTCTGGTATTCCTCCAGGACTTTTTCGGCGCTCTTGTTTTTCTCTGGAATATAAATATCTTCCAGAAGCTCGCCGTTATGACAGAGGATACCGTCGAGAACCTGAATTGTCAGATTCAATCCTCGCCCATTATTCTCCAGCTCTTTCAGGGTTCTGACGCTTTGGCCATTATGAGAGAAATATCCGATATTCTGTTCTTCACAAAGGGCATTCAGAATTCGTTCCCCGTCATGACCGTAGGGTACATGCCCCAGATCATGGCCCAGGGCGATGGCTTCAATCAAATCTTCATTCAGTTTGAGGGCTCTCCCAATCTGACGGGCGATTTTTGAAACGAGTTGTACATGGAGCACCCTGTGGGTAATGTTATCATTCTGAAAAAGATAGAAGACCTGGGTCTTGTCTATGTACCGGGTGTAGGAGGGAGAGTGGATGATTCTGTCCGTATCCCTGGTGAAGGAGCTGCGAATATCATCCTGATTCTTATCATGGGTCTCCGGAGTCAGGCGGATACCTCTGCTGCTGGGGCAGGCTTCGGGTGAGAGTGTGAGCTCTTCTCTCTGTTTATTCTGTGCCAGAATTGTCGATACCAGTCTGCTGTTCACTTCATTTCCTCATGGGCTTTATTCAGTTGTTCACTGTAGTATTCCAGAAAATCTTCCTTATCCTTCAATCGGTACTGCATGATCCATCGCGGATGGGGTAGAGGAAGAGATCTCCCCGTGGATCTGATAAAGGATAGATAGTGAGAGGCAAAAGTGTCCTGAGGAGAAGGCATACTCTTTTTTACCCTATATTTTCTCTTTTTGCCAGTTCATTTCGGCTTTGCCGGAATATACTCTCCTGAGGAGACCTTGTATTATTTCAAAAATTTGGTTCTGGTGGAGGACGGTATGTTTTTCAGCCCTGTTTTAGAATTTGATCCCGCCCCCCAGAAGAAGCTCTACCGTTTTCAGAGATCTAGGAGAGCCGTCGGCAGCACTATAGCTCAGACTGTCTGTGAAGGGCAGTTTGATTCTGAAATCCCCGATGTAGCTCCTTTTTTCCATTCTTTTAAACTCCAGTCCCGTTCCCAGGACGAGTCCCAGAGACAAGGGGGTCTCGTTCTTCTGTTCGATTCTGTCTTCCATATCATTTATCCGGCTGGTTTCTACAATGTTGAAGGAGTAGAGGATTTGAAATCCTCCCATCAGGCGGATGGCCTTGTCTCCCCCTGAAAAGGGGAATTCTCTGGCTATGGGCAGGATCAATTCAAGGGAGTGAATAGAGGATATTTTTATAAATTCATCTCTGGAATTGGACAGATGAACACCCCTGTTGAAGATGTAGTACAGCTCGGGTGCAAAAATGTTGACAGGGCTCACATTCATTTCTGCAAAAACACCCATTCCGAAGGTTCCCAGAACATCGGCAAAATCTCTGTTTCCCGAGTCATCAAGCATCTGGTTCCATTCCTGTCCGGCTCCACTGCTGATGCCCATATTCACCTTGAATCCATAATCCAGGGCCCATAGAGACGAGATATTCAGACTGAGAAGGATGAAAATCAATGCTTTTTTGTCAGCTGCCATCTTTTCCTCCGGTAGTAGGGACAAAATATTTCATCCTTAGTATAACAAAAAACCTGCCTTTTACGGCAGGTTTTATTAAAATTGCAAGAATAAGGTTTCAGCCTTCCAGATGATCCAGGGTGATCTTCAGCATACGGCGGACCGGTTCGGCCGCACCCCATAGAAGCTGGTCTCCCACGGTAAAGGCTGTGAGATAATCCGGGCCCATATTGAGTTTTCTGACTCTTCCCACGGGCACTGTCAGTCCCCCTGATACGGCGGCAGGTGTTAAACCGGCCAGAGAGTCCTCTTTATTGTTGGGAATGAATCTGACCCAGTCATTGCTGCTTTTAATGATGTCTTCGATTTCATCCAGCGGGATGTCTCTTGTCATCTTGATGGTCAATGCCTGGCTGTGGCAGCGCATAGAACCGATGCGGACACAGAGCCCGTCGATGGGTATGGCCGGGTCGTTCATCAGAATCTTATTGGTTTCGGCAAATCCCTTCCATTCTTCCTTGGTCATGCCGTTATCCATGGCTTTGTCTATCCAGGGGATCAGGCTGCCTGCGAGGGGTGCTCCGAATTGCTCCTTGGGAAAGCTGTCGCTGCGGAGGGTGTCGGTTATCTTCTTATCCAGTTCCAGAATGGCTGAGGAAGGATTAAGGAGGCCTGTGGCGCTGTTGCCCAGTACATCCATCTGGGAGATCAGTTCTTTCATATTCATGGCACCCGCACCGGAAGCCGCCTGGTAGGTCATGGAGGTCATCCATTCAATCAGGTTTTCTCTGAACAATCCGTTCAGAGCCATCAGCATCAGGCTGACCGTGCAGTTTCCACCCACATAGGTCTTGATGCCCGAGCGGAGTCCTTTCTGGATAACATCTTTATTGACAGGGTCCAGAACAATCAGGCTGTCTTCTTTCATCCTCAGAGTCGAGGCTGCGTCAATCCAGTACCCTTTCCACCCGGATTTTTTGAGCTCGGGATAGATCCTTTCAGTATAGGAACCGCCCTGGCAGCTGAGGATAATATCCTGCTCCTTGAGGGTTTTAAGATCAAAGGCATCTGCCAGTGCAGGCAGTTCTCTTCCAAAATCAGGGGCTTTCTGACCTGCCTGGGATGTGGAGAACAACAGGGGTTCCAACGTTTTCCCGGCTAAATCGCCCTCAGACATCATCCTATCCATCAGTACGGATCCGACCATTCCTCTCCATCCAATAATCCCGACTTTTTTCACCTGTCTCTCCTGATTCATATCATTGAAGAAACTATACGTTTTAAGGGGAAATCTGTAAATAGGAGAAGTCTCTTTGGCAGATAATGAATAAAATGCCCCCCTGGAGGGGTTCTTCATTCAATGAACAGATAGATTTGAAAAAAACTCTTTGACCAGATAAGGGGTTTGCGTACATTATAATAGGGTAGTATTCGAAAGTATTATCACTCATCGATTATGTTAATGGAAATGATAAAGCCACAGGAGGTAAAATATATGCCCTATGATCTGAATAAATACACATTGAGTGAAGCCTGGTCCAAGAGCCGGGACCAATACAAGGATCTTGATTTTCTAGGATATGCCGGTGACAGCATGGCCAGTTTTGGTCAGGTTGCCCAGAATATCCGGGAGCTCCAGAACTACCTTGTGAATCAGGGAGTCAAGAGAGGCGAGAAGGTTGCTCTTGTCAGTGAGAGCCGTCCTGAATGGGGTCAGGTTTATCTGGCGATTAATACAATGGGTGCGGTGGCAGTACCCATCATGGCCGATTTTTCTGCCGAACAGATGTGTAATATTCTGGACCACTCCGACTCAGTCTTTGTCATTGCCTCAGATAAGGTCATTCCCCGATTATTGGGTTCTTCTCTGGTTCTGGCAGATAAGCTGGTTTTGATACAAGACGGTTTAAAAACAGGAAAACTGAAGACTGAAGGAGAAGAGTGGAGTTTTACAGAGGAATCTGATCTTTTTAATCCTGCATCTCCTACACAGGAAGATCACCTTTATATGGTCGAGGAAGATGATATTGCCGCGATCCTCTATACATCGGGTACCACAGGAAACTCCAAAGGGGTGATGCTGTCTCATAAAAACATCAGCCATAACGCTTATGTGGGCATTGATATTTGCTTCGCCGCTGAGAACAGCCGCTTCCTTTCTGTATTGCCTCTGGCACATTCCTATGAATGTACCCTGGGTCTGATTATTCCTATGATGAGCGGATCTTCCATCCATTATATCAAGGGGGCTCCCACGGCCCGTGTCATGATTCAGGCATTGAATGTGGTTCGTCCACAGCAGATGCTGACCGTACCCATCCTGATTGAGAAAATCTACAGAACGAGTATCGCTCCCAAATTCGCGTCGAAAAAGATCCTCCGCTTCCTCTACAGTCAAAGGCCGACAAAGTTTCTGCTGAACCGCTATGTTGCAGGTAAAAAATTGAAGGCTCTCTTCGGGGGACGACTCGAATTTTTCGGTATCGGCGGGGCTCCACTGGCGCCGGATGTAGAAGTCTTCCTCAGAGATGCCCGATTTCCCTATTCAGTGGGTTACGGTCTGACTGAGACGGCACCCTGCCTGGCTGGGGATATTCCTTCCCGCTCTGTGTACCGGGCCATCGGCAAGGCCTTCAAGGATGTTGAACTCAGAATTGCCGATGTCAGACCGGAAACCGGACATGGTGAAATCCAGGCCAGAGGTCCCAATATCATGATTGGATATTATAAGGATGAAGAAAAAACGGCGGAAGTCTTTACCGAAGACGGCTGGTTTAAAACGGGCGACCTGGGCTATCTGGATGAGAAAAACATACTTTTTATCAAGGGACGATTGAAAAATATGATCCTCGGTGCCAACGGTGAAAATATATATCCTGAAGAGATTGAAGCCATTCTGAACAGGGATCCCTATGTTCTGGACTCTCTGGTTTCCCGAATCGGTAACTCTCTGGTTGCCCGGGTTCAGCTCAACACGGAAAAACTGGATGAATTCTTGAAAGGTCTGAAGAAAACACCGGAAGAACTGAACAGGATCAAGACAGACACCCTTGAGATGGTCAGACAGTCAGCCAACAACAGTTTAAATGCCCTTTCCCGACTGGGAAAAATAATTGAACAGGTTGAGCCTTTTGAGAAAACACCATCTCTGAAGATAAAACGGTTTTTGTACTCCAGGGAGGACAGGAAGTCTGGTCAATCTATAGAATAAAAAGGGGAATTAGTATCGTCATGATGGACTTCAGTGTTTTTACTCAGCTCAATGACCAGCAGGAAGGACTGATCATCCAGTGTTCGCTGGATGAACGTTTTTCACCTCCTGCCGGGATACTCTCTTTTGAGGGTATTCTGGATCACTCCAATACGATTGAGTTTGCCGAAGCCGTTATGGAGTTCTTCGGAGGAGAGTGGGAGGAGCATCCTTTAATCCTCGAGTTGAGCGGACTTCAGTACATTTCATCCAGCGGTATCGGTTCTTTTACGACCATCCGGGTACAGGCGGATCATAAGAGCAGCCCCCTGTATCTTCTGAATATGAATACCAAGATCCGGACCGTCTTTGATCAGCTCGGATTTTCATCCTTTTTTGAGATCATTGATGATCTCCAGGAGATATTGGCATGAAGAAGATTTTAAAATGAAGGGACGAGGAGTCCTCTTTCATAATATGCCCTCTTCCATGAATGGTATCATCTGCATGGGGAGCGTTTTCTTATAAAGAACAGAAGCTGCCACAACGTAACAGCTTCTGAAATGGAGAACGTAAAATGAAAAAATCTTCAACCAATCTTGACTCTTTGGCTTTAATAACTAAGTAACAATCTTGACTAGTCTACGTTACATAATATAGAGGGCAAATGTGTGTCTCCTGTGATCTTTCCATGGCTGTTCTCTGAATAATAAACAAATATGAGGTGAAGCTCTCCCTATTCAGTATCCCGCCGTTTTAACAGAGCTGCTCCGGAACGGACCACGGGCAAATCCCTCCAGCTGGTCGTATAGCGGGGGGAAAGTTTTTCCCGTTTCATCTGCCAGCGGCTCTCCGGACGCAGGGGCATGCAGTGGAGACTGTGCGGACCGTAGCGGCTGTTTATCCGGTCTACCGCCTCCATGACGGCGTCGCTTCTATCGTCGGTCTTGTAAAAAAGATCCAGTTGTCCCTGATCGGCCGGCTCTATTTCTCCGAGGAATACGGCTATCTTTTTGTAGCGGAATCCGGGGCGGTAGAGTTTCTCCAGCTGCCGGTGGACGATGGAGACAATGGAGGGCGTATAGGACAGGGGGAAGGAGAGCTGCTCCGTGATTCCCCGGGCGTACTGCCTGTCTGACTCCCTGAAGGGATTGGTCATGATGGAGCAGTGTATCACCCTGCAGGCCGAGTTCTGGGCTCTGAGTTTTGCCACAGCCCGGGAGGCATAATCCGCTCCGGCTTCCATGATGTCTTCCTTCCCGGTGACAGGGAAGGAAAAGCTCCGGGAGCTCATGATTCCCTGTTTGGGGGGAGGGCTTTCCTCCAGGGTAAAACTGGGTCTCCCCCTGAGTTCCCAGAGGGTTTTTAATCCCACCAGGGTCATATTCTTCTTGACCCAGCTGTCGTCCTGGCGGATAAGATCTGCCGCGCTGTGGATCTCTTTGCTGTGGAGCTTCAGGGCGTACTGCCTGCCGATTCCCCATATCTCTCTTACATTTGTCTCCTCCAGAATCCCCGGCCATTCCTCCGGGGTGGGGATGCAGATGTTGTCCACTCTTTTTTTGGACCTGTGGCTGGCTATTTTTGCCAGGGTCTTGGTCTTTCCGATGCCGATGGAGACCGGGACCCCCACCCAGGAGAATACCCTGTCTCTGATGATTCGGGCCTGTTCCATCAGTTCTTCCCGGCTGCCCTGGAGTTCCAGAAAGGCCTCGTCGATGGAATAGACCTCCAGATGAGGGGTGAAGGTTTCCAGAATATCCATGATCCTCCGGGAGAGGTCGCCGTAGAGGGTGTAGTTGGATGAAAATATCACGGCACCGGCCTGGTCCAGCTGCCTTTGCATCTTAAACAGAGGGGCCCCCCGGGGCAGGTTCAACAGCTTGGCCTCCCGGCTCATGGCCACGATGCAGCCGTCATTGTTGGACAGGACCACGATGGGGCGTCCCTCAAGATCGGGGCGGAAGACCCTTTCGCAGGAGGCATAAAAGCTGTTGCAGTCCACCAGGGCGGTCATGGTCGTGATTTTCCCCGGCCTCATAACAGGGTGGACTTTCCAGCCAGAAAACGGTGAATCACATGGCTGACCACCCCCCAGACCTGAAACTCCATGTCCAGTTCGATCCTGACAGGGTCATAGGAGGGGTTTCCGGGGTAGAGCCAGAGCCGTCCGTCCCGGCGGAGCAGCTTTTTTACGGTGAATTCACCGTAGAGAACAGCCACGATGATCATGCCTTCTTTCGGGGAGATGCTGCGGTCCACAATCAGGAGGTCCCCGCTGCGAATGCCCTCGTCGATCATGGAGTCTCCCTCTACACGGACGGTGAAGGTGGCGGCGGGATTCTGTACCAGGTAGGCGTTGAAATCCAGAATCTCCTCTCGGTAGTCCGCCGCAGGGGAGGGGAAACCCGCCTTGATCAGGTCTCCGTAGCAGGGGATTCCTTTGCTCTCTTCCTTTTCGGGGATTTTCCATTGTACGGGAACTTCCGACAGAAAAAAGCCGGCGGGATCTGATTCAAAATAACTATTCATATGTATAGTATAATTCGCTCTGGGGAGAACCGTCAATTCCCCTTAGACTCTTCTTCACCGGATTCTGTCGTTTCCCCTCTTTATCCTCATGACAAAAGAGCCCCTCTTCGGTAGAATGCCATCCATGCTCAGGGAAAAAGGCGCACAGATGAAAAGAAATGAAACTCTCCGTCCCCTGTTGAAGGTGGCTGTTCCGGTGATGCTGGCCAATGGGGCCGAAACCATATACAACCTTACGGACAGCTGGTTTCTGGGCCGCCTGGGGTCCAGGGAAATTTCGGCACCCACTATTGCCTTTAATCTGATCATGCTGATCATCCTGGGGGGGCTGGGTATTTCCGCCGCAGGAACCACCCTCATTTCCCGGGCGGTGGGGCAGAAGGATCAGAAGAAGGCCGAGTTCTTTCTGGGACAGGTCTGTTCCCTCCTGCTGTTGGCCTCCCTGCTCCTTGCCGCGGCGGGCTGGCTGCTGGCAGGCCCCTTTCTGCGGGCCATACAGACACCACCCGACCTTTTTGAGCTTACAGCGGACTATATTAGAATCATCTGTCTTGGAATTCCCTTCATGTACGGTTTCTTTGCCCTTCAGAGTGCCATGGAGGGGACTGGAAATACCATGGCAGCCCTGCGGATTCAGCTTCTGGCCACGGCGGTGAACATACCCCTTGATGCGGTTCTTATTTTCGGAGCCGGGAGCATCCCTTCTCTGGGAGTCAAAGGGGCGGCCCTGGCCACGGTTCTTTCCCGGGGGGTGGCGGCGGTCAGTGCTTATGTGATCCTCTTCCGGGGGCGCCAGGGTATTCGTCTGCATGTTGCGAATCTCCCCTTTAAACCCAGTGTTCTGAGGCTTCTTCTGAAGGTGGCGATTCCCTCATCCCTGTCTCATATGGCCTCTTCTCTGGGTTTTATCGTCCTCCAGGGACTTGTGAACTCCTTTGGAACTGCCGTTATTGCGGCCTTTGGGATTGTGAACCGCATCCATTCCCTGTTTTATATGCCCGCTCAGGGGATGGCCCGGGGTACGGCTTCTCTGGTCGGACAGTCTCTGGGAGCCGGAGACCCGTCCCGGGCGGGAAAGGTGGTGAAAACAGGGGTTTTCCTCGCCTTGATCTACATTATTCCGGGTATGATTTTCTGTTTTTTTTACGGGTCCCAGTTCATCCGTTTTTTTATAAATGATCCGGCGGTCATCGACGAGGGAAGTCTGCTCTTCCGAATCATTTCGCCTTCTGTTATAGTCTTTACTGTGTTCTTGATTCTGGCTGGAGCCTTTCAGGGCGCCGGAGATACCCGCTCTCTGATGATGATGCATCTAGGCCGTCTCTGGGTATTCCGTCTCCCCTTTGCCTGGCTCCTGGCCTTCCCCCTGGGCTGGGGTACTCAGGGCATCTGGTACGCCATGGTCTTTTCCAATGTGGTGATTACCGCCATCGGGATCTTCCGCTTCCGGAGTGAAGGCTGGGTTCATGCCTTGAAGGAGGTCTGAGGCCCTGTTTCTTCGCTTCTAAATCCGAATTCAGAGGAACTTATTGAAAGTACTGACGCCTGCATTTGCTGATCATTTCAAACCTGATGTCCTGCCCGAAGCGCGGGGACTCTATAGGGAAAACAGGGTTTATAATCTCAAAGAAGAGGACGAGCGGCTCAGGGTTTTTGTCCTGGGTGATCAGCCTATGCCCTTTGAGGTCCAGCTTCACAGCCGATCCGGCCAGTTCTACTGGAGCTGCGAATGCGGCAGCCTTGAGCCCTGCGTCCACCTGGCAGCTCTCTTTTTCAAGGCGGCTTCGGCCGGTTTCGGCAATGATCACTGGTTCCAGGGCCTGCCTCAGTTGGACCTTGTTCCTGAAAAGTTCAGCTTTGAAGAATCCGATTCGCCCCAGGGGGACCTGTTTGCTTCTTCCCCTCAGGCTCCGCTGTCCCGGCATTCCAAGCCGTCCAGGCGGGCGGGACAGGCGGTGCCCGTCAGTCCTCCGGCAGCGTCCTCTCAAGATCCCGGTAGTGATATTCCCCTGTTTCAGGGACTCTCGGATGATGATTTTCATCTCTCCAGTGAAGCACCCCGGTACGACCTGGTGTTTACCCTCTCTGGGAACGCCGACAGCGGTATCCGGGTTCGCCCGGCCCTGCTGCGTCTGAGGGAGGGGCAGAGGAGCGGCGGGATTCTCCGTTACAAGGCTTCACGTCCCGTTTCAGCCCTTATGAGGGAGCAGAAGATCCTGCTGGACAGACTCTGTTCTTCCCTGAATGATGACCCGGAAGAGGCCCTTCCCCTGGAGGACTGTCTGGAGGATGTTCTGGCGCAAAAGGAGCTCTTCACCAGCGGCCGCATCGGGATCAAGACCCACCAGGCGGCCTCCCTGGAAGTCTCTTTCCGTTTTCAGGAACTCCTTCATGATGACAGGCCCCTGTATTACCCTGAGTACCGCTTCCTTGATACCCGGGGAGCCGTCCTGCATCTGCAGCGCAGCAGATCCGGCCTCATCCTCAGAAATAAAAGGGTCTTCTGTCTGGATGAAGAGGAGGGAGTCCTGGCCTTCCTTCCCGAAGACTCGAACACCTCCTTCTTTGTGAACCTTCTTTTGTCCAAAAGTCAGGGATTTCTCCCGGCAGACATTCAGGGCGTTCTCAGACTCACCGGGAAGATGAAACATCACTCCCTGAGGCTGAATAGCGACTATCCTCCCGTCTCTGTCAGACAGGCGGATCCCCTGCCGGTGCTCAAACTCAGAAGCCGGCAGGATAAAACGGAGACATTTTTCTTCTTCCGTTACGGTCACAAGGATATTCCCTACCAGTCTCCGGTCTCCTGGATTCCTCCAGGGGAGACTGAAGGGGCGGCGGTTCTGGTGATTCAGAAACGGAACAAGGAACGGGAAACAACTCTTGTCAAAGATGTCATTTCTCAAATCACCAATCACCTGAGTTTTGAGAAAGGCTATTACGCCGGACTGGTCAGCGGGAATGAAGAGGGCGACCTGCGTCTGGATCTCTCTCTGGAGGAATTTCTGACCTACTACAGCACCATGCTCAGTCAAAGAGGCATTGAGCTGCAGCTGGAAGACAGGAAGATCAGCACAAGCGCCTCGGTGCAGTTCAATGTGGGGAATACCACCGACTGGCTGGATGTGGATGCCATGGTGAAAGAGCCGGACACAGAGAAACTGAAGGCTCTGTTCTTCGATGATCACTACCAGACTCTGGGCCTTATCAGCACCGGGGACAGCTACGTCCGGCTCTGCGAAAGCGACCTCCGGAAGTTGGATTTCCTCCGTCGGCAGGGCATGAATGACGATGGAAAACTGGAAACTTCGGTGCGTAACTTTTCTGTTATTGACCAAATTTATGAGCAGATAGCCGGGCGGGATGAGTCGCCTGCCGATGACATTCTGGAACAGGCCCGACAGATTCGTGAGGCCGGCCGGGATGATCAGGCTCCCCTGCCCGCTGGTCTGAATGCCACACTCAGGCCCTATCAGAAAGCAGGGTTCAACTGGCTTCTCCGTCTGCATCATAACGACTGCCACGGCTGTCTGGCCGATGATATGGGATTGGGCAAGACCCTGCAGACCCTGTGTCTCCTGCAGCACCTGAAGGAGACACAGAGTCTGAAGACCAGCCTCCTGGTGGCCCCGGTCGTCACCCTGGCCAACTGGGAGAGTGAGATCGAGAAGTTTGCCCCCGGCTTGACCTATAAGCGGCATGCCGGGGCCGGACGGATCATCGAAGCTCCCCATTTTGAAGAGTATGACCTGATCATCGTGAGTTATCATACCTTGAGGAACGATGTAGACCTCTTTCTGGAATATATTTTTGACTACATCATCCTCGATGAGGCCCATTACATCAAAAATGCGGGGTCCCGTATCTTCAAGGCCATCCGTTCCCTGAAAAGCGGACACCGTCTGTCCCTGACAGGAACCCCTCTGGAAAATAATACCATGGAGCTCTGGTCCCAGTTCAGCTTTCTCAATCCCGGACTCCTGGGAGGACGAAAAGACTTTTTTAACCGTTTTGCCCAGCCCATAGAGAAGAAAAAGGACAATGAGGCCCTGACCATCCTCCGGGATACTGTGTCTCCCTTTATGCTGCGCCGTAAAAAAGAAGACGTTCTGGACGATCTGCCCCCCAAGGAAATCATCGTGCACTACAGCGAGATGATCCCCGAGCAGGCGGAACTCTACAACAAGTACAGAGATTTTTACCGGGCCCGGGTGACCGGACTCATTGGCGACAAGGGGCTCTCCGGCGCTTCTGTGGAGATCTTCCAGTTTCTCCTGAAGCTGCGCCAGCTGGCCATCTATCCTCCCATGACGGGGGATGAAGAAGCCATGACTGTCAGCTCCTGCAAGATGGTAGCCCTGAAGGATCTACTGGACGAAGTGTTGGAAGAAGACCATAAAATCCTGATTTTCTCCCAGTTTCTGGGGACCCTGAATGCCATCGGAGATTTCTGCCGTAACCAGCACTGGGACTATTCCAGGATCACCGGAAAGACAAAAGACAGAGCCGGGGAGATCAGAAGGTTTCAGGAAGATGAGGATGTGAGGGTTTTCCTCCTCAGCCTCAAGGCGGGAGGAGTCGGAATCAATCTGACCGCCGCCGATTATGTGGTTCTCTTTGACCCCTGGTGGAATCCCGCTGCCGAACGGCAGGCCATCGACCGGGCCCACAGGATGGGCCAGAAGCGCAAGGTCATCTCCTACAAGATGATCGTACGGGGCACCATTGAAGAGAAAATTCTCAGGATGCAGGAACAAAAAACCGCCCTGATGGACGGCATCATCCAGGATGACCAGAACATCTTCGGGTCTCTGGGTGAGGATGATGTGATCAGATTGTTTGAGTAACCTTTAGAAGAGGGGCAGCAA